>JAYUXE010000263.1:0-2260 GCA_043753165.1 Archangiaceae bacterium
GCCTCGGCCGCCTTGACGAACTTCCCCTTCTGGAAGGCCTCGGTGGCCTTTTCCTTCAGCTTCCGGGGGTCGGCCATCAGGGTTTGGCCGCGGGGGTGAGCCTGGCCTGGGTCGCCGAAGCCGCCTCGCGCACCTTCCGGTAGTAGTCGCCCTTGAGCGCGTCCAGCGCATCCGCGTGATCGCCTGCGCCCAGCGTCGCCAGCGCTTCGGCCGCCGCGGCCCGGACATCGGCGCTGTCGTTGTAGAGATCTTTTCCGACGCTCGCCGCGGCGCGCGGATCCGCAAGCTTGCCCAGCGACGCGATCACCTCACGGCGAACAACGCAGGTCGGGTCGTCGAGCGTCTTCAGCAGCGGGTCGACCGCCTCGGTCGCACCCATGTCGCCCAGCAGCAGCGCCGCAGTGCCGGCTTCGGCCCCGCCTTCTTTCACCAACTGCAACAGCACCGGCACCCCCGTCTTCGCGGGGATCACCATCTTGAACGGCTCGAGCAGCCGCGACCGATCGCCCGTCAACTGCGCGAGCGTGGCGAGCAGGGTCGTCTGCCCCGCGGCCCCCGCTTCGGCAAACGCGTGCGCCGTCGCGGCCTGCACTTCGCGTTCGGTGTCGAGCAGCCCGATGTGCGCCGCCTTCAGACCTTCTTCACCCTGCGCAGCCAGCGACACGAAGGCCGCCGCACGCAGCGATGCGCTGGACTCGTCGACGTACTTTTCAGCGATCGCGCGCGCTCCGTCAGCCCCCAGCATTCCCAGAGCCCGAATCAGCGCGGCGAGCACCCTCAGCTGCGGCTCGGTGGCGTCGTCGACGATCTCGCGCGGCGGGCGCGCCTCGAGAATCACCCGCCCCTGCTCTTTCGCGCGGGCCTCGGCGAGGGCGCGAACCTTCTTGAAGAGGTCGCTCTGCTTCGACTTGGTCGCGGCGTCGGGGTCGCGTTCATCCGGGGGGGCCGAAGGGTCGAACCACGAGCCGAACTTCAGCGGCAGCTGCTGCGGCACCCAGTCCGAACGCTGCACTTCCAGCGCCTTCACTTCGGCCTCGTAGACCTTGAGCAGCGCGGGCCCGACGGTCTTGTCGCCGAGCTTGACCAGCGCATCGACGGCCAGCTTTCGCACCGACGGATCCGCGTGCGTGAGCAGCGGCAACACCTTCGGCACTGCTTCCTTTGCCGTGGGTCCGAGCGCGGCAATCGCGGCGAGGGCCGCCGGAACCGTCGCGGTGTTCTTGAGCTTGTCGACCACCATGTCCAGCGGGCAGCCCGTGCGGTTCTGGATCTCGCGACCGGCGGTGCTGACTTCCGCGCCACCGCCGTTGATCGTGATGTCGCACAGCGCCTTGTCCGTTTCGGGCGAGCGCGGCAGACCCGCAATCGCGGCAGCGGCCAGCGGGCTGGTGGTCGACTTCTCGAGCGCGACCTCGAGCAGCGCCGGAAGCGCCGCCGGATCTTTCAATTGCAGCAACGCCTCGCACGCCGCCTCTCGAAGCTCGGAAAAGTTTTCTTTGAGCAGCTTGGTGATCGGCTCGACGGCGCGGCGATCGCCTGCGTTGCCCAGGCCGCGCACGGCCGCGGCGGCGAGCATCACCTGCGAGTCCTTGATCAACGGCACCAGCCGGTTGACGGCTTCGGGCCGGCCAGACTTGCCCAGCTGTTCGGCGGCTCCGACGCGCTCGGGCAGCGAGCCGTCTTGCAGCGTCTGAAAGTTCCCTTCCCAGATCGACTTGGCTTCGGCGGCGACGACCCCGGCCATCGCTCCGGGCACGTTCGACGACTTGAGCGCCTGGACGATGACGAGCCGGGTGCTGCGGCCGCGGCGGCTGTACTGCAACGTGAGGTAGGCCTTCGCCTTGTCGCTGCGAGTGCCGGCCAGCGCCATCGCGGCCTTCGCCTGCACGTCCTCGCTGGGATCGCCAAGCGCTTCGCCCAGCAGGTCGACCACCCGCGCGTCCTGGCTCTTGCCGAGCGCGGTGATGGCTTCGGCCCGAACGATGGACACCGGATCTTTGGCGGCCTGGGTGAAGAGAATGAGATCTTCGCTGCGGCCCTGGTCGGCCAGCTTCTTCACCGCCGTCGCGCGCTCGTCGGGGCGGGTGCTCTGGAGGTCGGCGATCAGCTTGTCGCGGCCCCCATTGCAGGCGCTTGCCAGCAGCAGTGCCACGGCCAGAAAGCGTCGCCTGAACATGGGTGGCTTATATCAACGCTGCTTGAACCCGCGACCTTGTTGCCGGGGCGGCGGGGGGGCTGGCTCGCCACCCTCCTCCGCGCT
>JAYUXE010000264.1:0-2260 GCA_043753165.1 Archangiaceae bacterium
CCGCTCCATGCCCTGGCGATCATCGTCTGCTGCTCATGCTCGGGTGGCACGGGAAGCAACACGGCCCCGGTGGCGTCGATCTCGATTACCACGACTGCCGTCCTGCTCGTGGTCGGCGACAGTCAGCTGCTCACCGCGGAAGCGCTTGATGCGAACGGCGCGGTGGTCCCGGGTATCACGTTGAAATGGACCTCGTCCGACCCGTCGATCGCGACCGTCAGCGACGGAAGCGTCGTCGCGCTCGCCGCGGGCACTTCCACGCTCACCGCAAGCACTGCTGCAGTCACCAGCAACGCCGTGGCGTTGAGCGTGATCTCTGCTTTGCCGGCGGGCCCCACCAGCGACGGGTTGATCGAGGCGGCGCTCGCCGCCGGGACGATCACTGACGAGCAGGCCCTCATTTACCGGGTGTTCGCCCTCTTCAACGACGCGCGGCTTCCGGCTGCCTACAAAGGCAACGACAATGAAGTTTTCGAGTCCAGTGCGCTGCGAGAAGCCGACCTCCGCTTCGCGCAGCTATCGACCGAAACCCAGAACACGCTGGGGCCGTTTTTGCTGCGTCCCGCAGACATCGGCAGCTGGCTCAACCCCGTGAAGAGGACGAAGCGCGACCGTCCGTCCTGTCGAGGCGAGTCGTCGGGGTGGACGACCATCAATGGAACCGAGAGCGTCGTCGACGTCTGGTACGACGTTCGCGTCCCCGGCCAGAAAGAGAAAGCCGCGATCGTCTTCAACGCGATTCAGAACGAGAGCTGGCCGAAGCTCATCACCGCGTTGAAGCTCAAAGCGCCACTGGAGGACAGCTCGATCTTTGGTTGCTTCGGCCGCACCCCCAAGCTCGACGTCTACCTGGTGCCGAACCTCGGCGTGAAAGGCCTGACGAGCACCGAGCTGTGGAAGTTCCCCTTCGTCGACGAGCCGCGCTCGGGCTCGGCTTACATCATGCTCAAGGGCACGCTCGACGAAGTCCAACTGCGGGGAGGCGCGGCGCACGAGCTGATGCATGCGATTCAGTTCGCGTACGCGATGCTGTCTACCCAGGACAGCTACGGCTGGCTTCGCGATGCAACCGCCAACTGGGCGATCGACCACGTCTACGGCAAAGGGGTCGTCCAGCTCGAGACGGCGTACTCCGATTGCTACACCCTCACGCCAGAGCTGGCGCTCGATAACCGCAGCGCGGGCCATTGCACCAAGGACAGGTCGGTTCTGCGCGACTACGGCACCTACCTCTTCTTTCAGTTCATCGAGAAGACCTCGAGCGCCCAGACGGTGAAGGCGGTGATCGAAGCGACCGTGACCACCGCCACGGCCAGCGAGGCCGTGAACACGAACATTCCCGGCGGCTTCGAAGTCCAATGGCCAAAGTTCGCGAAGACGATCTGGAACAAAGACCCGATCGACACCCGGCCGGCGTCGTTCAAGCAGTGGGACGGCATCCCAGACCAGCCAGGGCGGCGCGAAGTGATTGGCGACCTGGGCAGCAAGACCGAGGACACCGAGCTGATGGTCGGCGAGCACCCGAACCTGTCGAGCCGCTACTACCACTTCAAGTTCGCCGACGCATCCGCGCGCTCGCTGCTCTTCTACAACGGCTTCTTCGACCTGATTCAGGCCGGCAAAAAGATCAAAGTGCAGGCGATGTGGAAGGACGCCGCTGACGTCTGGCACGAGGAAGATGATTGGGGGAAGTACGAATACGTTGGCCTGTGCCGCGATCTGAAGGAGCAGCGAGCGAGTGAGCTGATCATCATCATCAGCAACTCCGAGTTTGCGCCCGCGGGCGGAAAACTGACGGCGGCCAGGCCGCCGTCCCTCAAGCGCAGCAACATGGGCTGCTACAAATACGAGGGCACCGCTACCGCGACCATGAAGGGCACCAGCTGGATGGGGCTGGGCAAGCAGGCAGTGTCGAAGCTGGTGTTCGATCTGCACCCCAGCGCGCGGGTTCTGGCGGTCGAGAATCCGCAGGTTCCGAACACCCTTCGGGTAGGCCTGCAGCTGACGTTGGGCGCCAGCGGCTCGTACGTCTTCACCGAGAGCTACAGCAGCGGCACGTGCGGCTACACCGCCGGCCCCGCGCAGTACACGATCGTGCCGCCGAAGGGCTTTCTGCAGCTCAACACTTTCCCTGAGCTCAAGCACACCGACCCGACAATGAGGCGGTGGCTGATGCAGACGCCACGCGCGTACCAGGCGTTGATCACCGAGATTCAGTCGGTGTTGGTGACCGCCAGCGGGGCCGGTTGCTCGAACTACA
>JAYUXE010000265.1:0-2259 GCA_043753165.1 Archangiaceae bacterium
CGAAGTGAAGGGCCGCTGCGTGGCCGAAGTCGCACGGCGCGTCGGCTTTTTCGATGATCGCGTTATTCGGCCTAACCCACCGCCTCGGTGTACGTCATCACCAGGTACAGCACCGCCTCGCGGTCGCTGAGGTTCCGGTACGCGTGCGAGGTGCCCGCTTCGAAGTAAATCGCATCGCCGGCCTTCAACACCTGCCGTTCGCCGCCCGTCTCGATCTCGACTTCTCCCGCCGTCACCACCAGGTTTTCCGTCGTGCCCGCAGGGTGGGCGTCGGCGTTCTCGACCGCGCGCGGCGCCAACCGAAGCTCGTAGAACTCGACCTTTCGCGCCGCATCGAAGGGGAACAGCGCACGCGAGCTGAACCGCCCGTCGTGCGACATCAGCTTCTTCGCCTGCGCCGCCCGCATCACCTTCGTGCCCGTCGTGGGGCTCGTCGAGATCAACGACGAAAACGGCACGTCCAGCGCGCGTGCGATCTTCCACAGGACGTTGATGGTGGGAGCGCTCTTGCCGAGCTCGACCTGGCCCAGCATCGCGCGGCTCACGCCCGACGCCCTGGCCAGCTTCTCCAGCGACAGCTCGCGTTTCGTGCGCAGGCGCCGAAGGTTGGCGCCCACCGTCGGAGCGAGATCCGGCGCCGCGTCCCGGTGCGCGACTTCGTAGCTCCAGTCAGGAAGCTTCGCGCCCGCCTTCTTCTTGCTGTTCTCTTGAACGGTCTTCAATGCGTCATCCGCCAAAGCCTGAGAGACCGTCGAAAACCGCGACTACTTCGGCTGCGGCACCACGCGCAGGTAGGGCTTCAACGTCTTCCACCCGCCCGGGTACGCCTTCTTCGCGTCTTCATCCGAGACGGCCGGGACGATGATCACGTCCTCCCCGTGCTTCCAGTCGGCCGGGGTCGCGACCTTGTGCTTCGCCGTCAGCTGCAGCGAATCGATCACCCGAAGCAGCTCGTCGAAGTTGCGGCCCGTGCTGGCAGGGTACGTGAGGGTCAGCTTCACCTTCTTGTCCGGCCCAATCACGAACACCGAGCGCACCGTGAACGTGTCGTTCGCCGCCGGGTGAATCATGTCGTACAGGTCGGACACCTTGCGATCGGTGTCGGCGATCAGCGGGAAGTTCAGCTTCGCGCCCTGCGTCTCAGCGATGTCGTTCGCCCAGGCCGTGTGGTTGCCCAGCGCATCCACCGACAGGCCGACCACCTTCACGTCCCGCTTGTCGAACTCGGGCTTCAGCTTGCTCACCCGGCCGAGCTCGGTGGTGCACACCGGGGTGAAGTCCTTCGGGTGCGAGAACAAGATGCCCCAGCTGCTGCCGAGCCACGTATGAAACGAGATCGGACCTTCGGTCGTTTCAGCGGTGAAGTCGGGGGCGGTGTCGCCGAGTCGCAATGCCATTTCGTGTCTCCGGGGTGGTGAAAACCCGTATCTAGCGACGTCCGTTATCCAAGACAAGCCGCCGTTTTAGTGGAAGTCGGGGCTTTTCTCCGTGGCGGATTGCCCCGCCCATTCCATGGCGCATCACTCCGCTGCGCCTGCGAAAGAATTTTGAAGGCAAAGCGTGGTGATCAGCGCTGGCATCACGATTGCTCATCCTGAAAATCAGAAGTCTTCCCACTCACACAAAAGGATCAATCATGAACCCTGCATACGGAATCATCCTCTGGATCGTCGTTGGTGCTCTCGCTGGCTGGGTTGGCTCGATGATCATGGGCACGAACGCGAAGCAGGGTGCCCTGCTCAACATCGTCGTCGGCGTCATTGGCGCGGTGATTGGTGGCTTCATCACGCGCACCGTGTTCGGCGACATGGCCGGCAACAACGGCTTCATCGCAAGCTTCGGTGTCGCGCTGCTCGGCGCCTGCGTGCTGATTGGCATCGTCAAGCTCGTCACGGGCCGCGGCAATGGCGCGCTGCGCTCGTAACGTCAAAGCAGTCACCGCGTTTCACCGGTCGGCAGAGAACACCCTGCCGGCCGGTTCTCATTTGGGCAGCAGCATCGTGAAGGTCGTGCCTGAGTCACTCGACGACTCGGCCCCAAGCGTCCCGCCATGCGCGTGCACGATCTGCTGAGCGATGTAGAGACCCAGTCCCAGCCCCTTGCCTCCGCCCCGCCGGGCCGACCCTCGAAATGGGTCGAAGATCACGGGCAGCAGTGCAGGCGGAATCAGGCCCTCGTTGTGAACCGAAACCGTCACCTGCGCTGCGTCGGTGACGATCCGAACCCGAATCAGCTTCCCGCCCGCGCCATGCTCGATCG
>JAYUXE010000266.1:0-2258 GCA_043753165.1 Archangiaceae bacterium
GGCGGCCGGCTCGAAGCGTGGATGACCAGTGACGGCCACCTCTTCCTCGAGAGCCAGGTCGGGCTCGAGTTGCTGCTCGAGCTCTTCGCGCACCTTCGGCTCGTCGCAGATGATCTCGCGATCGAAGACGTGCAGCACGGCCTGCTTCACAGCCGGAACAGCTTCGCCGGCTGGCTGTGGAACACCGAACAACAGTCTGCCGCCGCGTAACGCGGGACCGCCCGACGCTTAGATGTGAATCGCGTGGCCGAGCGTGGCTTCGGCCGCTTCCTTGATGATCTCGGACAGCGTCGGGTGCGCGTGCATCGTGCGCGTGATCTCTTCGGTGGTCGTCTCGAGCTTCAACGCGATGCAGGCCTCGGCCAGCAGCTCGGTCGCGTGCGGGCCGACCAGGTGAATGCCGAGCACCTCGTCGTACTTCTTGTCACTGACCACCTTCACCATGCCGATCCCCTCGTCCGAGATCGACGCCTTGGTGATCGCGCTGAACGGGAACACGCCCGTCTTCACATCATGGCCGCGTTCCTTCGCCTTCTTCTCGGTGAGCCCGACCGAAGCGACTTCCGGGTAGCAGTAGGTCGCGCTCGGCACGAGGTCGTAGTTGATGGGTGGCGGGTTCTTGCCCGCGATGTGCTCGACCGCCACGATGCCCTGCGCGCTCGCGACATGCGCCAGCATTTGGTACGGCGTGATGTCGCCAATCGCGTAGACGTTGGGCTCGCTGGTGCGGTGGTTCGCGTCCACGGTGATGAAGCCGCGGTCGAGCTTGATGTTCGTCTTGTCGAGGCCCGCGTCGTTCGTCACGGGCGAACGGCCGACCGCAGACAACAGAATCTCGGCCTCGAGGACCTTCGTCTCGGTGCCCGTGTTGACCGTCACCTTCACGCCCTTCGCGTGGGTCTCGACCTTTTCGACCTTGGTGCTCGTCATCACTTCGATCTTCCGCTGGCGCCTGAAGATCTTCTCGAGCTCCTTGCTCGCGTCGACGTCTTCGATGGGCAACATGTTCGGCATGAACTCGACGATCGTCGTCTCGCTGCCGACGTGCGCGAACACCGACGCAAACTCGGTGCCGACGGCGCCGGCGCCCACCACGATGATGCTCTTGGGAATCGTTTGAATCTCGAGAATCGAGTCCGAGTTCATCACGCGCTTGTGGTCCACCGGGACGTTCGGCAGCGACTTCGGCACCGAGCCCATCGCAAGAAGGATGTTCTTCGTCTCGAGCACCTGCTTGCCGCCACCCTCGTTCAGGGTGACCTCGACCTTACCCTTCCCCGCGATGCGGCCGTGGCCCTTCACCACCGTCACCTTGTTCTTCTTCATCAAGAAGTCGATGCCGGCCGCGCCTTTGTCGACGACCTTCTGCTTGTGCTTCAGCGCTTGCGCCCAGTTCACCGTCGGGTTCGCCAGATCGATGCCGAACTCGGCGGCGTGAAGAATGTGGCTGAACAGCTCGGCCGTGTAGAGCAGTGACTTGGTCGGAATGCAGCCGCGGTGAAGGCACGTGCCACCGAGCTTCTTGTCCTTTTCGATCAGCGCCGTCTTGAGGCCGAGCTGGCCTGCACGAATCGCCGCCACGTAACCGCCAGGACCAGAACCGATCACCACCACGTCGAACACTTCAGCCACGGGAATTCCTCCTTGAGAATCGCTTGAGACGGCTCGGCAGATACCACCGCCAAACATCGGTGCAAGGAGACTTCTGAAACGGCATAAGTGACTCCTGTGAATCGCTTCCCGCTGCGAACCATCGTGCTGATGATTCTGGCGACGCTCGCCTTCCTCTGGATGTACTGGCAGACGCACCGCGCCGCACCGCAATCGCCACTTCCGCAGCCGGTGGAAATCGTGCCGTGAAGGTGTCGATCGTCGGTGGAGGAATCATCGGCCTCTCGATCGCGCTCGAGCTGCGTGCCGCCGGAATCGACGTGGTTGTCTTCGACAAGCATCCGCACGGGACGCAGACGTCGTTGGCGGCTGGGGGCATGCTCGCTCCGCAGAAGGAAGCCCACGCACCCGGGCCCTTTCTGGATCTTTGCCTTCGCAGCCGCACGCTGTGGCCCGCGTTCGCGGCGAAGGTCGCCCAGCTCAGCGGCCAGCCGTCGACGTACCTCGAGAGCGGAATTCTCACCGCCGCGTTCACCGACGACGAAGTGCACAGCCTCGACGCGACCGCGGCCTGGCAACGCGCCTGTTCGTTGCGCGTCGAGCTGCTCTTGGGTGACGAGGCGCGGCGGCTCGAGCCCCAGCTGTCG
>JAYUXE010000267.1:0-5460 GCA_043753165.1 Archangiaceae bacterium
GAAGACGAGTACTTCCGCGAACGCCGCGCCGACGTCGACTTCGTGGCCGACCGCGTGGTGCGAAATCTGCTCGGGCAGGCGGTCGACGAAGAGGTCGAGGTGCCCAACGACGCCGTCATCATCGCGCACGAGATTTCGCCCGCCGATGCCGCGATGCTGGTGAAGACGGGCCGCATCGCCGCGTTCGTGACCGACCTGGGCGGGCAGACCTCGCACACCGCCATCGTCGCGCGCGCCCGCGAAGTTCCCGCCGTGGTCGGTGCCGTTCGCGCGAGCGAGCACGTGCGCACCGGTGACGTGGTGGCGGTCGACGGCACGCGCGGGCTGGTGTTGATCAACCCGACGGAACAACAGCTTTCAATTTTCCGCGAGACGATGCGGCGGCACCTCGCGGTGGAAGCGACCGCGCTTCGAACCGCCGAGCTCCGCGCGGTCACGACCGACGGCATCGAGGTTCACCTCAACGGCAACATCGAGTTTCCGGAAGAAATCCCCTCGCTGCTCGCCCACGGCGCCGAAGGCATCGGGCTCTACCGCACCGAATTTCTGTTTCTGAATCGCCCGCTGCCGCCCACCGAAGAAGAGCACTACGAGGCGTACAAGGAAGTGCTGCTCGCGATGGGCAACCGGCCCGTCACCATCCGCACGTTGGACCTGGGGGGCGACAAGGTTCCGGGGAAGAAGCCCGAGAAAGAGCAGAACCCGGCGATGGGCCTGCGCGCGATTCGTTACTGCCTGCAGCACCGCGAGATGTTCCGCGTTCAGCTGCGGGCGCTGCTGCGCGCCTCGGCGCACGGGAACATGCGAATCATGTTTCCCCTCATCTCGGGTTTGTCAGAGCTACGCGAAGCGCGCAGCGAGCTCGAGCATTGCCGCAGTGAGCTCGGACGTTCCGGCCACCCCGTCGGGAAGCGGATGCCGATTGGAATCATGGTCGAGACGCCGTCGGCCGCGCTGATTGCCGATCGCCTCGCGCAGGAAGCAGACTTCTTCTCGGTCGGCACGAACGACCTGATTCAGTACTCGCTGGCGATCGACCGCCAGAACCGCGACGTCGCGTACCTCTACAAGCCCCTGCACCTCGCGGTGTTGCGGTCGCTGCAGATGATTGTGAATGCGGCGAAGGCGGCAAAGATTCCAGTCGCGATGTGCGGCGAGATGGCGGGCGACCCCGCGTTCACCCTGGTGCTGCTCGCGTTGGGCTTCGACGAGCTGTCGATGACCGCGGGCCAGGTGTCGTCGGTGAAGGGCATCGTCCGGCGCGTGAGCCGGACGGACGCGATGCAGCTCTTGAATCAGGCGATGGAGTTCTCGACCGCCGAAGAAATCGAACGCTTCGTTCGCGCCGAGATGGAGCGTCGCTTCACCAACGGGCTGGAGTGATGGCAGCGTCGGTGGTGAAGCTGCCCAACGCGTGGTTCATCGGGTGCCCGTCTGGGCAGCTGCGCGACAAGCCGGTGGCGATTTCACTGCAGGGCGTCCCGCTGGTTCTGTTCCGCGCCGAGGGGGGTTCACCCGCTGCGCTGCTCGACCGCTGCCCGCACCGCAACGTGCCACTGTCGATGGGCAAGGTGGTGGGTGGGCAGCTCGAGTGCGGCTACCACGGCTGGTGTTTCGACGGCGCCGGCGCGTGCCGGAAGGTGCCGGGGTTGATGGACGGCGGCGAGGTGGCGCTGAAGTCGCGCGCGGCCGAGAGCTACCCGTGCCGCGAGCAGGAAGGGTACGTCTGGGTGTACTCGACGGCAGGGGCGATGCCGCAGAACGCTCCGTACCGGTTTCCGCACCTGGCCGAAGAGGGCTACTCGACGGTGCGGCACGAATTCCAGGTCGACGCGACGATGCATGCGGTGGTCGAGAACGCGCTCGATGTTCCGCACACGGCGTTTCTGCACGGCGGGCTCTTTCGGACGGCGGAAAAGAAGAACGAAATCGAGGTCGTGGTGCGGCGGTTCAGCGACTACGCAGAGGCCGAGTACCTGGGTGAGCCGCGGCCGAGTGGAATCGCGGGGAAGCTGCTCGCGCCCGGGGGTGGCGTGGTGCAGCACTTCGACCGCTTCCTGCTGCCGTCGATCGCGCAGGTCGAGTACCGGTTGAGCGAGAAGAGCCACCTCGTCACGACGTCGCTGATGACGCCCGTCTCGGACTTCGTCACGAAGGTGTTCGCGGTGGTGACGTTCAAGCTGCCGCTGCCCGCGTGGCTGGTGAAACCGTTTCTCACCCCGATTGGGCTCAAGATTTTCGCGCAGGACGCCGTGGTGCTGAAGGCGCAGACCGAAGCGATTTCACGGTTCGGCGGCGAGCGCTTCACCAGCACCGAGCTCGATGTGTTGGGCCACGAGGTGTGGCGGCTGCTCAAGCAGGCCTCGACGGGTGACGCGCCGCTGCCTCCGTCCGAGCACCGCGTGAAGATGCGGACCTGACTAACCGGTCAGCAACAACGACAAATCGAAGAGCCGTGAGACAGGATGACTGGCCCTGCCTTCGCGTGCGCCCCACAAGACGAAATGCAGCAACGGGTTCCCGAAGGGAATGACGTCCGGGTTGCGCCGCAGGTAGTACGCGCCGTCGAACAGCGGATGCGGTGACCTTCCTTCCCGCGCCCCATGCTGCAGGTAGTGGATGAGCGGGTTCAGCTTCGCTGCCGCCACGTCCGAGTACTGCTCGAGGTAGAAGGCCGCGTCGAACAGCGGGTGCGGTGAACGGCCTTCGGCGCCGCCGTACGCGTAGAAGTGCAGCAACGGATTGCCGCTGACGTCGCGGTTCTCTTCCGCGTACATCGAGGAATCGAACAGCGGGTGTGGCTTTCGCCCCTCGCGCGCGCCCCACCGCAGGTAATGCTCGAACGCGTCGCAGCCAGCGGCCGCTACGTCCGGTTGGGTCGACAGGTAGAAGGCCTCATCGAACAGCCCGCTGTGGCGCACCGCGTTCACGAGCTCGAGAGGCGCCGCGACCTCTGCCGAGGCCACCGCGTCGATGCAACCGCCGGGGGCACCATTGGCGTTCCAGTGGCTCACGCCGGCCTGCGCATGCTTCGCGTAGTAGACGGACTCGGGGCTGGGGTTGCGGGTGTCGGCGTACCAGGGCAGGTGCCGCGCGAGGTACGGGTAGCCCGTTCGAATCGCGCGCTGCGGCGGCTTGCTGTAGCTGGCGTGCAGGGCGAACGTGGTGTCGAGCTTTCCGTAGAAGAGGCCGGGGCCCACCCGTTTCCTCCAGAACTGGGCTTCCCATTCGAGGACGCGCGGCTTCCACGCGTATTGGTCGGGCAGGTCGTCGATTTTGAGCCCTAGCCCGACGGTTCCGCAGCTCGGCCGCGACATCAGGATGTCGTAGAGGTGGGCCACCACGTCGTGCGGGCACTCGGCGATGGGCACCACATCCGGGTCGGTGAAGACGAAAGGGCCATCGATGCCGAGCTGCGCCCGAAGGCCGGGCTGCCACATCGAATGGGGCCCGAGATTCTCGGGGAGGCGCACCACGTTCACGGGCGCCGAAGCGAGGTAGTCGAGCAGTGGAGGAAACGTCGACGCGTTGTCGAGAATCGTGAAGTGGGTGCAGCCCGCGGCGACCAGCCAGTCGACCTGTTGCTTCAGCGAGCTCAGCTGGTCGCGGCTGTTGATGATGATTGGAATTTGCGCGGGGTCGAAGGCCTTGCGCCGAATGGGACGTACCGCGGGTACGGACACGGGAAGCGCGATGGCAGCGCCGGCCGGCACGAGCGCCAGCATCTCCGGTGACCTGCGTTCGACCCGGAAGCCGAGCAGCGCCCCGAGGTCGGCAAGCCGCTGGGGGCTCAGGGCCCATTCCTGCGGGTCGAGCCAGCGGTCGACATAGAACAGCGACTTCTCGTCGACGAGCACCTCGCCGCCCGGCGCAAGCAGGCCCAGGTAGGCGCGCATCATCTGCAGAAAGTGCAACCGGCAGCAGGCGAAGCTGGCCAGGTTGTTGTCGAGAATCAAATCGTAGTTGCGCCCAGCCAGCGGCAGGAGCTCTTCGACCAGGTATTTGTTGCAGTGGAACCCGCGGTAGTTCGGCAGGCCCAGGGCGTTCGCCTGGTCGATTTCGAGCGGGGAAATCGACGTGGTGTCGACCTGCGCAGCAGTTCTGGCGCATTGCATTCCCAACACGGAATCGCCGGTGCCCACGTGCAGAAGCCTTCGGCCTTCGAGCGGGATGCCTTCGAGGTACGCCATCATCCGCCGCTGGTCCGCCGACGCCTGCCCCGTCCACTCGAGCGTCTCGGCCCAGCCGTTGAAGGACGAAGGGCGCTGGCAGCGATGCTCAAGCACCATCTGCTTCATCGTGCGGATGACGAAGCCCAACGAACGGGCCCGTGCGACCAGCTCGG
Organism: Archangiaceae bacterium; assembly: GCA_043753165.1. Lineage (GTDB taxonomy): Bacteria > Myxococcota > Myxococcia > Myxococcales > Myxococcaceae > JAGSPQ01. Next base: position 4,346 of record JAYUXE010000267.1, read on the forward strand.
CGAAGTGGTGCGCGGTGACGGGCCGGTGCCCTTCGTCGATGCCGTGAAGGGCGAACACCGCCCACACGTTGTCCGGCACCAGCTCGAGCGGTGAGTCCTGGTCGATTGTATGTACGGCGGAAAAATCGACCGCATCGAGCGCGTTCGACGGCCCCGGCCCCAACCGAACCGCCTGGTACAGCGTCTCGAGCCGCAGCGTCGTCGGGGCTTCGCGGTGGTACGGCGTCGCGACGCTGTACGGCCCGTCGTGAATCTTTTTGATGAACTGAAGAGACTCGTCGTACTCGCGCCGCACGGCCTCCGAGTTCGCGGGCAGGTAGTCGGGCACGCGGTGAGAAACGGAGTGCGAGCCGATGTCGTGGCCCGCCTGGCTCAGGGCCTGCCAGTCTTCAATCGTCCCGTGGTCACGCCCGACGTTCAGCGCGTCCTCGATGGGAACCTGGTTGGGAAGAACCCAACCCGTGGTGAGGAAAAAAGTCGCCTTGTCCTCGCCCAGAATTCGATCGACGGCGTGCGCCGTCTCGATGAACCCGTCATCAAACGTGAACGTCAGCACCTTCATCTGTGTGTCTCCGCCATGGTGCCGGTCGACGCGCTACCGCGACGCCGCGCGCGTCACGGCGTGCGGCAGGGGCGTGCAGGCAAGCGCCGACGAGACGCGAACCTGCGCGTGCGAGTGCGGAATCACGGCCTGACCGATGAACCCTTCGGGGCCGAGCAGGGTCCACTCGGAAATCTCAGAAGACCGGGGGTCGACGCGCAGTGAAAGCTTCGACCCATCGCCTTTCGGGCGGGCCCAGCTGCGAACGAGCTCGCGGGTCTTCGCATCGACGCGCTCGAGGGTGATGGCGTCGGCCGTCTGGGTGACTTCGAAGTTGTCGCAGCCGCTGAAGCGCGGCGCGTCGAGCCGCAGCGTCGGGCCCTTGCTGAAGTCGAGCCGCAGCATCGTCGCGGGAGTGCCTGGATGCGGCGACGGCATCCACCCATCGTCGGGCGAACGCACCAGCTTCTCCGCGTAGAAATGCTCGTCTTCCTTCGCGAACGTCGCGAGCCAGTTGGTCGTCGGCGTGGGCCCCGTCTGCGAGACGTAGCGCGCGATGACGCCGAACTTGAAC
>JAYUXE010000268.1:0-2256 GCA_043753165.1 Archangiaceae bacterium
AGGTCGGCCGGGTTTTCCCCCGAGAACAAATCGCTGAACGCGACGACCTCGATTTCCTTCTGCGCCACCGTCGCGACGTACATCTCTTCGATGGTGTGCAGCACCTTTTCCATTTGTTCGCGAACGAAGCTCTGCTCGTTGCCGACGATGGAAAGGCCAATGACTTCGCGGGTCCACACGTCGCTGTCGTCGATCTCGGCGACGGCGAGGTTGAACTTTGCCCGGACTTTGTCTGCCACGCGCCGGACCACCTGGCGCTTCGCCTTCAGGGACGAAGTGCCGGGGATGTCGAGGGTGACGCGCGCAATCGAGACGAACATGGGGGCCCCACCCGACGACCGTTCAGCTCAGGCTCTGACGGGTCTCTTCAATCTCGTACGACTCGATGATGTCGCCTGCCTTGATCTCGCTGAAGCCGTCGATGCCGATACCGCACTCGAAGCCGACACCCACTTCCTTCACGTCGTCCTTGAACCGGCGCAGCGACGCAATCTTCCCGTTGAAGATCTGCTTGTTTTCACGCCACAGCCGCATGTGCGACGCGCGCTTGATCGTGCCTTCCGACACCATCGAACCCGCGATCGTCCCGAGCTTCGGCACGTTGAAGAGGCTGCGAACTTCCGCGCGGCCCAGTTTGCGTTCGGTGCGAATCGGCTCGAGCAGGTCTTCCATCATCACCTTCACGCCATCCAGCAGCTCGTAGATGATCCCGAAGGTCTGGTACTTCACCTCGCCAATCTTCGCGGCCTGCTCGGCGCCCGACTCGGGCCGGCTGTTGAAGCCCAGCACGACGGCCTTCAGCGCCGACGCGGTGTTCATGTCGGTCTCGGTCATCATGCCGACGCCCTTCTGCACGATGGTCGCCTTGACCTTCGGCGTCGTGAGCTTCTCGATCGCCTGGGCCACGGCCTCGAGTGAGCCCGACACGTCGGCCTTGAGCACAATCTTCAGTTCCTTCGCCTCGCCCTGCTTCAGGCGGCCCAGCAGCGCTTCCAGCGAGTCCTTGCTGGTGTTGCCCGACTGCGCCTGGCGCGACTTCAGCGCACGGTGGCTGGCAATTTCCTTCGCTGCGTTTTCGTCAGGCGTCGCGTTGATGGTGTCGCCCGCCGTCGGCACACCCGAGAGGCCGATGACCTCGGCCGAATAGCCGGGCTTCACCTCTTCGATCTGCTCGCCGCGGTCGTTCACCAACATGCGCACGCGGCCGTAGAAGGTGCCCGTGACGAGGGCGTCGCCCTTCTTCAGCGTGCCTTCCTGCACGAGCACCGTCGCCACCGGACCGCGGCCCTTCTCGAGCCGCGCTTCGATGATCGCGCCCACCGCCGGCTTCTTCGGGTTCGCCTTGAGCTCGAGCACTTCCGCTTGCAGCGAGATGTTCTCGAGCAGCAGGTCGAGGCCCATGCGCGTCTTCGCCGAGACGGGCACCATGATGACGTCGCCGCCCCAGTCTTCCGACAGCAGGTTCGCGTCCGCGAGGTCCTTCTTCACGCGGTCGGCGTTGGCTCCCGGGGTGTCCATCTTGTTGATCGCGACGACGATCGGAACGTCCGCCGCCTTTGCGTGCGCGATCGCTTCCTTCGTCTGCGGCATCACGCCGTCGTCCGCCGCGACCACCAGCACGACGATGTCCGTGACGTTGGCTCCACGGGCGCGCATCGCCGAGAAGGCTTCGTGGCCCGGGGTGTCGAGGAAGGTGATTTCACCCTTCGCGCTCTTCACGGTGTACGCGCCGACGTGCTGGGTGATGCCACCCGCTTCGCCTTCAGCCACCTTCGCGCTGCGAATCGCGTCGAGCAGCGACGTCTTGCCGTGGTCGACGTGGCCCATGACCGTGACCACCGGCGGGCGGCTGGCGAGATCTTCGGCCTTGTTCTCGGTTTCCGGCAGGTAGTCCTCGACCTCGAAGCCGACCTTCTCGACCTTCCAGCCGTAGTCCGTGGCGAGAATCGCCGCAGTGTCCGGGTCGATGGTCATGTTGGCGGTCGCCATCTTTCCGCCCTGCATCAGCTTCTTGATGATGTCGTTGTTCTTGATCCCCATGCGCTGCGACAGCTCGCTCACGGTGATCCCGTCCTGAATTTTGATGATCTTCTTGTCCTCGGCCATCGTCGTGATGGTCGTCTTCTGGCCCTTCTTCGTCGGCTTCTTCTTCTTGCCTCGCAGAGGAATCGCGATGCGCCCGAAGACGAGCTCGCGAATGTCCGACGGGCTCGGCTGGCCTTCCGTCGTCGGCGTCCGCCCACGGCCCTTCTGGCG
>JAYUXE010000269.1:0-5455 GCA_043753165.1 Archangiaceae bacterium
CTGGTGCTCGACCATCAGCTGGTAGCCGCCGTCGTACGAGCCGCCCATCACCAGAATCGGGGCCTTCACCCCACCCGATCGCAGCTCGACCCCTTCTTCCACCAGCGCGACACCCAGCATCGCCACGCCTTCGGCTTCGAGCACGCGGGCGACCTGAACCGCCCCGTGGCCGTACGCGTTGGCCTTCACCACCGCCATCACCTCGGCCGGGGCCGCCAGCGCCGTCGCCACCTTCAGGTTGTGCCGCAGTGCAGGCGCCGAGACCTCGGCCCGCGTCGGCCGAATCAGGTTGTCGAGGGCGCGGCGGCGGGGAATGTCGAAGCTCATGGGTGTGTCCAGCCAGCCGCGAATGGGGTCCAGATACAGGGCGACGTTCGTTTCGGAAAGGTGGTAGAGCAAATTTCAAACCATGCCTACGACGCACAAGACCGGTGGAGAAGTCGACGCTTTCTGCAGCAAGTGCAACCTCAACCTCGCGCACACGATCATCGCGATGGTCGGTTCGAAAATCGTTCGGGTGAAGTGCAACACCTGCACGAACGAGCACGTCTTCCGTGGCATTCAGACCACGATGCAGGCGAACTCGTTTACCAAGCCGCGCAAGTCGACCCGGATGTCTGCCTCCGACAAGGTGGTGATTGGCTTCCAGGAACGCATCGAAGGCAAGGACGCCAACAAGGCGCGCACCTACTCGCCGAAAGACACGTACACGATCGACGAGCTGGTGAATCACCCGACCTTTGGGCTGGGCATCGTCAGTGACGTGCGCCTCGACAAGGTCACGATTCACTTCAAGGCCGACGAGAAGACGCTGGTTCACGGGCGCAGCAGCGGCAACGTGGCGAAGCCGGAATTCAACACCCTGCACCCCAGCGCGAATTCGCGGCCGGTGGCGAAGCCGGCGGAAGAAGCGCCCGCGCCTACCGCCGAAGAATAACTTCTCGCAGCAGCCCCAACCGGCGCAGCTTGTACAGCGCCTTCAGGGTGTCGAGCTCGGGGTGTTGGCTCGCGAGCACGACGGCACTCACGTCCCAGCGACCATTGATCCAGAGCGGCGATTTGCCGTTCTTCCTGCCGCAGCGGCGCCAGCATCGACGGGTCCGATTCCATCTCGATCACCGTCAGCGGCGGCAGCCCGCGGTAGAGCTCGGCCAGGTGCTCGCGTTCGACCATGCGGGCAAACTCGCGCACCCTTCGATCCGACGGGTCGCTGTGCAGCAAGGCCGAGAAGACGAGCCCCGCCGCTTCGAATTGCCGTTCGCGCGAGAGGATCGCGCCCTTCTCGAGCATGTCGGCCACCGGATCTGCCTCGAGCGCGCCTTCGACTTCGACGAGGTGTCCGCGAAGCAGCTCGTAGACGCCGCGCGCGACCATGCCGCGCTGAAGCCCGAGCACCAGCCGCAGCCGGCCCAGGTTCATTCCCCCCGGGGTCGAGCATGCGTGCAGCAGGACACGCTGCAGGGCGCCGCGGCCTGACGTCACTGCCGCGGTCGACCGCACCACCATCGAGTCCAGCGGCAGCACGCGTTCGACGTCGGCCGCATCGTCGAGCCACCGAAGCGACTCGAACAGCGCGTGACCTGCCGCGAGCGTGCGCATCAGGGCCTGCCCATCGCCGATGCCGCCCTGGTCGATCGCGCGGGCGATGCGTTCCCACAGCGCAGGGCTTCCGGTGGCGACGATGTGGCCTTCGACGAGGAAGAGCTTGCGGTCGCCGGCTTCCCACTGAAGCTGCAGCGCCCCCGTCTTTCGTGACGTGTCGAGCCACTGCAGCAGCTCGGGCAGCGGATAGCTGGAGAGGTCGCCGTGGAAGGCCATCGCGCGACTCGAAAGGTTAGAGTGGGCTTCCTTGCGCGTCGCACTTCTCTTCATCGACGGCGTCGGAATCGGCTCGCGCGCCTCGCCCCACAACCCGCTGACCCGCGGCGAATTTCTCGTCTCGCGCTTCGACGATGGCACTGGCACCGCCCTGCCAGATGGCGGCACGTGGACGGCGGCCGACACGACGTTTGGCGTCGAAGGCCGGCCGCAGAGCTCGTCGAACCAGTCGGCGATCTACACCGGGCAACCGGCGCCGAAGATGATCGGCGAGCACACGCTGGGGTACCCGGACTCGCGGCTGATCGCGATCATCAACGAGCACTCGATCGTGAAGCAGCTGGCCGCTGCGGGCCGAACCTCGACCTTTGCCAACGCGTACCCGGCGGCGGTGCTGGATCACATGGGCATGCCGCGCCGCGCATCGAAGGGCCCCGATGTCGAGCTGTCGCCCGAGCTCAAGCGCCGCATCCGCGCGTCGGCCAGCGCGCTGGCGATGGCTGCCGGCGGAATCGCGATGCGCACCTTCGACGATGCGCGCGCGGGCAAAGCGCTGACCCACGACATCGACGGAGCGTCGGCGCAGGCGCGCGGGCTCGATGTGCCGAAGCCTTCGCCCGAGGAAGCGGCGGAGATCTTCTGGGGGCTGGCCGAAGACTTCACGCTGTTCGAGCACTACCTCGCCGACGAAGCGGGCCACGCGCGAGACGTGGGCGCCGCGGTGAAAGCGCTGACGACGTTCGATCTCTTCGCGCGCGCCGTGGTGGCGCAGCGGCCCGCGGGCGCGCAGGTCTTCATCTGCAGTGACCACGGCAACGTGGAAGATCTTTCGACCCGCAACCACACCTTGAAGCCCGTGCCCGTGCTTGCGTTCGGCCCGCAGGACACAAGCCGCATTCACGACGTCGCCGACGTGGGCCGCGAGATCGTGCGGCTGGTGAGCGCCCCCGCATGAGCCGCACGGTGCTCGCCGCCCTGCTCTGCCTGGGCCCGGGCTGTCTGTTTCCCTTCGCGGGCTTGAGCCCGCAGGCCACCGTCACCACCGAAGCCGGCGAGGTGCGGATCATCGCGTCGCCGTCCGAGCCCGACGAACAGCGGCGCGTCGAGCGCGCGGTGAACGCAGCGACGAAGAATCTTCTGCGGTGGGGAAAGCTCGAGGTGCCCGTGAAGCTGTACCTGCTGCCTTCGCACCTGCGGCTCACCAGCGCGGTGAACGGCTTCGGCTACGACTGGCTTCGCGCGTGGGCGCGGTACGACGAGGTGCTGCTGCAATCGCCGGCGACGTGGGGTTGGCAGGTCACCGATGGCGAGATCGACGAGCTCCTGCTGCACGAGCTCACGCACTGCGTGATGTACCAGCGCATCGGCGACGCCACGACGTGGGAAACGAAGCAGGTGCCGGTGTGGTTTCGCGAGGGCATGGCGACGTGGACGGCGAACCAGACGTACAAGTTTCCGAGCCTCGAAGACCTGGCGCGCTTCTATGAGCAGAACCCGAGCCTGGATCCGATTCTCGACCCTGGCCCGATGTACCGGGACAGCAGCGCGATGGTCTACGCGGCGGCCCACCACGGCTTCACCTTCTTCATTCGCCGCCTGCAGCCTCACGCAGTGGATGCGCTGCTCGATGCGATGAAGGCGGGTCAGACGTTTCCGGCCGCGTTCCTGTCGGTCACCGGCATCAGCGCCGAAGCGTTCGCGCGCGAGTTCCGGCATTACATCGAATGGCGCGGCTTCCGGGGAATCGGAAAACCGTCACTGATTCGCTGAAGGGCTCGGCAGCAGCGGCGGGCGGTCTTTTCCTTCGACGGCGCGCTGCAATTCGATTTCCTGCAGCAGCGTCGCGGGCGCCACGGCCGAGACGGGCACCATGCCGCTCTCGGCGCCGCAGTAGCCGTTGAAGACGCCGGACGTGGTGCCGGTGGCCATCACGCGGTTGATCGAAGACAGTGGCGTGCCGACGATCTCGACTCCGCGCACCAGCGACTCTTTTCCATCGCGAACATCGACCCGGTAGACCATGCGCGGAATGCCCTTGAAGGTCTGGTAGCCGTAGGTCGAGGTGTTGGTGTTGCCGCCGCTGATGTCGCGGATGATCAGACCGTACGGTTTGCCCTGGCGCTTCGCTTCGGCGATCAGCATCTTCTTCAGCTCGGCGTCGCTGACCGCCTTCTTCGATTCGACGATCAGGTTCGCCATGCGCGCCACGGGCTTGCGGTTGCCCTGGCTGCGGCCGTGCCCATTGCTCTGGCTGAAGCCTTCGACGGGGCGCCGCGACAGCAGGTAGTTCTTCAAGATTCCGTTCTCGACCAGTGGCACGCGCTGGCCGCGCACGCCTTCTTCGTCGAACAGGTAGAAGCCATTGAGCTGCACCGCGCCGCGCGCGCGAAGGGTCGGGTCGTCGTAGATGCTCAAGAACGACGGCAGCACCTGCTTGCCGACCTGGCCGCGAAACGTCTTCCCTTCGGCGTCGCCGTCTTGCCGTTCGCCTTCGAGGCGGTGGCCGACGGCCTCGTGAAAGAGCACTCCGGCCGCGTCGGGCTCGAGCAACGCAGGGCCGGTGTACGGGTCGATGGCCGGGGCGCTTCGAAGCGCCAGCAGCTCGCTCACCATCGTCGCGGCGGCGGCTCGAATCTTCTCGTCGTCGGGCAGCTGGCTTTCCAGCGGCGCGTAGAAGTTGCGTGAGCTCTCGAGCAGCTGACCATCGGTGGCGCGCGTGAAGCCCGACACGTGGAAGCCGAACATCGACTCTTCCGTGACGATGCGTGTGCCCTCGCTGCTGACGAAGTAGCGCACCACCTTGTCGGCGGTGAAGCGCACTTCCGAGTCGAAGATTTCCCTGCTGGCCGCGACCGAGGCCGAGACTTCGCGCGCGAGCTTGCGCCAGCGGTCGCGGGTGACCTCGAAGGGAATCTTCGACCCGAGATGAACGGTGGGCGCTTCCTTCGAGAAGCTCGCCGGGCGCTTCGGATCTTCGACGGTGTAGACGTCGTCGCCCTTCTTCTTGAGGAAGTTGAACAGCGCGAGCTTGTACTTCTCGTCGGTGATGAGCCACAGCGCGGTGCGCAGCGCGGCCGGGTGGTCGTCGAAGGGTGCGTTCTTTCGCGTGATGTAGCTGTTGCCCTTCATCGAGAAGCTGAAGTCCATCTCGTCGCTTAACGAGCTGTCGTACGCGTAGCTGCCGACGCGCGCGTCGACGAAGAGCTTTCGGTCGCGCCAACTCTGATCGACGAACAGCGCTCCGTAGCGCGCGTTGATCTCGGTCTGGTCGTAGTCCTTCAGCTGGTAGCTCAAGAAATAAGGCGGCTTGTTGTCGTTGAGCTTCAGCTGGTCGCGGTTGCGTTCGAGCTCGACGACCATCGCGTCGAGCAAATCCTGGCGAACGTCGGCCGGCGGTTTCGCCGCGAGGAATGCGGCCACAATCAAAGAGATCACGGAATTCCCCAGTCGACGATCTTCCAGCCCTTCTTCGCTGCGAGCCGCCGCAGCCGCGGATCCGGATTCACGGCCACCGGCTGCCCTACCACCTCGAGCACCGGCAGATCGCTGTACGAGTCCGTATAGAACGCGCAGTCGATGAGCTTCACCTGGTGTCGATCGGCCTCGGCCTGCGCGTGCACCAGCTTGCCTTCGCCGT
>JAYUXE010000270.1:0-5438 GCA_043753165.1 Archangiaceae bacterium
GTCGAGGCCGAGCCGCCGAAGCCGACGGTCACCCTGCCCGTCATCCCCCTCTTCTCGGACTTGAGCCGCGACGAGTTCGTGCACGTGCTGAACGTCGTCGAGCCGCGCGCGTTCTACGACGGTGAAGCGATCGTGGTCGAAGGCGAGCCGGGCCAGGCGATGTACGCGATCGCCGAAGGCAAGGTCGACGTGGTGCGCACGGTCGACGGGCAGCCGGCGAAGAAGGTGGCCGAGATGCACGAAGGCGATTTCTTCGGCGAGATGGCGCTGCTGTCGGACTCGCCGCGCCTCGCGACGGTGATCGCGAACGGGCCGGTGATCGTGCTCGAGTTCGGGCGCGCCAGCCTCGAAGCGCTGACGACGCTTCACCCGAAGGTCGGCGCAGCAATCGACCGCTTCTACCGCGATCGCCTGCTCGCCAACCTGCTGCGGTCGAGCCCGCTGCTGCACCCGCTGAACGGCGCCCAGAAGCAGAAGCTGGCCGAGAGCTTCCGCACCCGCCTGTATTCCAGCGGCGACGCGATCATCGAAGAAGGCCAGCCGGGCGAGGCGGTGTTCCTGCTGCTGCGTGGGTCCTGCCAGGTGCTGCACCGCGACATCGCGCGGGCGATGGTGCGCTACCCGAACCTGCGCGAAGGCGATTCGTTCGGTGAGATCTCGGTGGTGCTCAACCAGCCCGCGTCGGCGACGGTCGAGGCCGCGGGGCCCGTGGTGGTGCTGTGGCTGCCCGCCGATGTCTTCCGGTCGCAGGTGGTGAGCCACCCGGCCGTGAAGCCGATGGTGATGCGCCTCATTCAAGAACGGCTGCAGCGCACCAGCGATCTCGTCTCTCGACAGCAGACCGCAGCGACGGACCTTCGGGTATAAAAGGCCATCGATGTCGACGGCGACCGACGATCTTCCTGAGCAGCTGTCGATGACGGAAATCATCCGACTGCAGGACACGCTGTCGAAGGCGCTGATTCGGCGATTCGAAAAACGCATCGCGCTGGTCTTTTCAGACGTGGTCGGCTCGACGCCCTACTTCGCGCGCTTCGGCGACGAGGCGGGCCGGAAGCTGCAGCAGCGCCACGTCGACGGGGTGCAGCGCGCGATCGCTCCGTTGCAGGGGCGCATCGTCGACACCGCGGGCGATGGCGCGTTTCTCGTCTTTCCGGACGTCGACGTTGCGTTGACGGCGATGATCGAGCTTCAGGCGCAGATCGCGAACGACAACGACAGCCGGTCGAACGACGAACGGCTGGTGGTCCGGGTGGGGTGCCACTTCGGGCCGGTGCTCACCGACGGCGAGCAGGTGTCGGGCGACGCGGTGAACTTCTGCTCGCGGGTGACGGGGTCGGCCAGCGCGGGCGAGATCCGGCTGACGCGCGAAGCCTTCTCGGCGCTCACCGACGTGCGGCTGCGGCTGAAGTGCCGTCGCCTGAAGCCTTCGACGCTGAAGGGCATCGAACGCCCCATCGAGCTCTTGTCGTTGGATTGGCATGATCCGCAGCTGTTCCCGGCGAGCATCCGCTTCGTCGACGGGGTCGAATCGCCGCTGCCTTCGCACGAGGTGATCCGCTTCGGCCGGCTAAAGGAGCAGGACGGCTTGCCTGCGAACGACGTGCTGCTGGTGGTGGCGGACCCTTCGGACGCGAACCGCATCAGTCGTTGGCACTTCGAGCTGCACCGGCGCGCGAGTGGCTTCGTGCTGCGGTCGGTGTCGGAAGCGCTGACCGAGGTCGACGGAAAGATGATGGCGAAGGGTGAAGAGGCTCCGGTTCGGCCGGGCACGGTGGTGCGCGTCGGTGGCGTGCTGACGATCGAATTCCTGGGTGACCCGATGCTGCGAATGAGCGAAGCGACGATTCTTCCCCGATGATCGAGATCCGCCCCTGCACCCCTGATGATTTGACCCAGGTCTCGAAGCTGGCCGCTGCGCTCGTGCGCCTGCACCACAAGTGGGATCCGAAGCGCTTCATGCTGATCGAGCCGCTGGAACAGGGCTACCACCGCTTCTTCGGAAGCCAGCTTCAGGACGACGAAGTGGTGCTGCTGGTGGCGACGCGCGAGCAGACGATTGTCGGCTACGTCTACGGCGGCATCGAGCCCCGCAACTGGAATGCGCTGCTCGATCGCTGCGGCGCCATTCACGACATCCACGTCGATGAGTCGCTGCGCAAGCAGGGCGTGGCGTCGAAGCTGATGGAAGCGGCCTGCGCGAAGCTCAAAGTCCTGGGCGCCGAACGCGTGGTGTTGATGAGCGCGCAGGCGAACGCCGAAGGGCAGCGTCTGTTCGAGAAGCTCGGCTTTCGCAGGACGATGGTCGAAATGACCCGCGAGCTGTGATTTGAGCCCCGCATGGGGTTCTTCACAAAGGCAGACCCGATCGCGGCCCTGAGGGCGCAGGTCGAGGCGAAGCCGAAAGATTCGAAGCTGCTGCTCGAGCTCGCCAATTTGTTGAAGGCGAAAAACGCCGTCAGCGAGGCGGCCGAGTATTACCTGCGGGCGGCCCAGGCGTTGACCGACCTGGGATTCGCCACCAAAGCCGTGGCGATCATCAAGCAGGTGACACAGCTTCAGCCGAAGTCGATTCCCGCGCATGAGGCGCTGCTCGTCTGCCTGGAAGAGATGAAGCTGAAGGAAGACCAGCGCACGGTGCTGAAGACGCTGCTGACCCTGTACCGCGGAGAAGGGCGGGCGGACGACGCGCAGACGGCGCTGACGAAGATCGACGCGCTCGGCCCCGGCCGGTGATTCCGGGCGAACGGCCGTCGAAGGGCAGGCAGGCGTCGCTGGGCGTCATCTTCGGGGTTGTCTTCCTCGATCTGCTCGGCTTTGGAATTCTGATTCCGCAGCTGGGCGTCTACGCGGTGCAGTTCAAGGCGTCGGCGATCGAGGTCGGCACGCTGGGGTCGGTGTATTCGTTGATGCAGTTCCTCGGAGCCCCATTCTTCGGGCGGCTGTCGGATCGCGTGGGGCGGCGGCCGGTGCTGCTGATCACGATGGTGTTTTCGTTCTTCAGCTACGTGCTGTTCGGGCTCGCGGGCTCGATGCTGGCACTGTGGATTTCGCGCATCATGGCGGGTCTCGCCGGGGCCAACATCTCGACCGCGCAGGCGTACATCTCGGACATCACGACGCCCGAGAATCGCGGCAGGGGCATGGCGATGATTGGCATCGCGTTCGGCCTGGGCTTCGTGCTCGGCCCCGCGGTGGGTGGAATTCTGGGCAGCTGGCACGGCAACGCGGCGATCGGGGCCGTCTGCGCAGCGCTGACCCTGGTGAACCTGATCTTCGCGATCTTCCTTCTGCCCGAGTCGCTGACGGCCGAGGCGCGCGCGGCAGGGAAGACGAACAAGGGCACCTGGCTCGAACGCGTGCGGACGCCCGGCATCGGAGTGGCCCTGACCCTGGGCTTCCTCGTCACGGCGGCGTTCGCGCAGGTAGAGGGCACCTTCTCGATCTTCCTGCTGAGCCGGTTCCTTTCGCCGGACGCAAAGGTGACGGCGTCGCTGTTCGAGCTGTCGGCGCACGTCGATGAGGCGGTGCTGAAGCAGGCGTCGTTTCGCGCGGGCATGTTGTTCACCGCGATTGGCGTCGTGAGCATCATCGTGCAGGGCGGCCTGCTGAATCGGCTTCGGCCGAAGTTCGGTGAAGTGCGGCTGGTGCGGTTCGGGCTGCTCGTCTTCGGGTTGGGGGTGGTGTTGACGCCACTGGCTCCGTCGTACGCGTGGATGTTTCCCGCGGTGGGGCTGACGGCGCTCGGCACGTCGCTGGTGAACCCGTCGATGGCGTCGCTGATGTCGCAGCTGTCGCCGGCCGATCGCCAGGGTGAGCTGCTCGGCACCTACCAATCGATGGGGGCGCTGGGCCGCATCGTCGGCCCTTCGCTGGGCGGCATCTGGTTCACGATCTTCTCGCCGGGGATGCCGTTCTTCGTCGCGGGCGGGATGTTGTGGTTGGCGGCGCTGCTTGCGCTGCGCTTGGACGTGCCGTCGCCAAAGAAGTAAGGCGCCGGGCCATGCACGACGCCGAGCTTGCGAAGGAAGCACTGGCCGAATTGCCGGCGGACATCGCGACGAGCCCGCTGTTCAATGGGGATCTCGCTCCGGTGCCGAAGGCGCGGCGCACGTGGACGACGTACAACTTCGCGGCGCTGTGGGTGTCGATGGCCCACTGCATTCCCACGTACATGCTCGCCGGCGGCCTCGTCGCGGTGGGGATGAACTGGTGGCAGGCGCTGCTGACCATCGGCCTCGGCAACGTGATCGTGCTGGTGCCGATTCTGCTGAACGCGCACCCGGGCACGAAGTACGGCGTCCCCTTCCCCGTGCTCGCGCGCAGCTCGTTCGGTACCGTCGGAGCGAACGTCCCCGCGGTCTTGCGCGCCATCGTCGCCTGCGGCTGGTTCGGGATTCAGACGTTCATCGGCGGCGAGGCGCTGAAGACGTTCATCGAGGCGATCTGGCCGGGCTTCGCAGGCGTGGGCGCGGGGAGCTCGCTGTTGGGGTTGTCGGTGCCGAGCGCGATCACGTTCGCGTTCTTCTGGGCGCTGAACATCTTCATCATCTACCGCGGGATGAATGCGGTGCGCGTGTTCGAGAACTGGGCGGCGCCGCTGGTGATGGTGATGGCGGCGATTCTGCTCGCGTGGGCGGTGAATCGCGCGGGCGGCATCGGGCCGATGCTGTCGCAGCCGTCGAAGTTCGAGACGCTGGGTGAGTTCTGGAAGGTGTTCGTGCCGTCGCTGACGGGGATGATCGGGTTCTGGGCCACGCTGTCGCTGAACATCCCGGACTTCACGCGGTTCGGAAAAGGGCAGCGCGAGCAGATGATCGGGCAGACGCTGGGGTTGCCGACGACGATGATCGCGTTCTCGGCGATGGGCGTGGTGATCACGAGCGCGACGCAGGCGATCTTGAAGGACGTGGAAGTGTCGAAGCTGTGGGACCCGGTATTTTTGCTGTCGCAGCTGACGTCGAGCAGCGCGCCGGCGGGGCTGGACGCTCCGTTGATCGCGTCGGATGGGACGCGGCTGGTGGTCGCGATCGTGGCGCTGCTGGGCGTCGGCATCGCGACGGTGTCGGTGAACATCGCGGCGAACGTGGTGAGCCCGGCCAACGACTTCGCGAACCTGGCGCCGCGGCTGATCTCGTTCAAGACGGGCGGGTTGATCACAGGCCTGCTGGGCATCGCGATCATGCCGTGGAAGCTGCTCGCCTCGGCGGACACGTACATCTTCAGCTGGCTGGTGGGCTACTCGGCGCTGCTGGGGCCCATCGCGGGGATCATGATCGCGGACTACTGGATCCTGCGGAAGAAGGAGCTCGACGTCGCCGACCTGTACCGCGAGCAGGGCCAGTACCGCGGCGTGAACTGGATCGCCATCGGCGCGCTGGTGATCGGGATTCTGCCGAACGTGCCGGGCTTCTTGAAGGCGGCGCACGTGATCGAAG
>JAYUXE010000271.1:0-2246 GCA_043753165.1 Archangiaceae bacterium
AAGTACATGGGCGTGCCCGTCGACGGCCCGTTCAAGCCGGACAACTACCGGTACTGAGCCGCAACCCGTTTCATCCGCAGCGTGGCGCGCCTCGAAAAAAGGCCGCCACGCTGTTTCATTTGCGGCCTAACCGAGGGTGCCGTCCCACAGCTTGCAGCCCATCAGCCGCTGCAGCGTCTGCGCGTCAACCTGAATCTGCTTCAGGTTGCCGTGGTCGACGATGTTGATGCGCTCGCCGTCTTTGAGCACGAGGTTGAGCTCGTAGCTCCAGTACGACTTCCTGTCGCCGCGCACGAATTCCTTGATCAGCTGAATCGCGTACACGTTGCTGAACGACACGGGACCTTTGCGAAGGCCGATTTGGCGCGCGTTGCCATCGAAGACCAGGCGCGTGGGCCATGCGATGTACGTGCCGCCAACGGGCCGGCGTCCACGCGGTCTTCAGTGCCATCGGGTCGCCGAACCGCGCCGGGTCGACGGGCGCCATCTGTTTGAGCCTCTTCTCGAATGACTGCTTCAGCGCGTCGAGCAGGGACATGCGGCCAAGCCTACCGATTTTCTGCTACGCGCACCGACCATGACCTCACTCGCGCTGGTCATGTTGCTCACCACTGCTGCCGCCGACGCGCCGAAGCCCGTCGTGTCGGTGCTGTACTTCGAGAACTCCACCGGGGACGCGTCACTGGACGTGCTGCGGAAAGGGCTCGCCGACATGATCATCACCGACCTCGTCGCGTGGGACGGCGTGAACGTGGTCGAGCGCCTGAAGCTCGAGGCCGTGCTCGCCGAGCTCAAGCTTCAGCAGACGAAGGCGATCGACAAGAGCACCGCGGTGAAGGTCGGCAAAATCATCGGCGCGCAGTACGCCATCACCGGCTCGATGCACCTGAGTAAGAACCAGCTGCGCATCGATGCCACCGTCACCAGCATCGAGAAGGGCACCACCGTCGCGTCGGCCAGCGTCACCGACGAGAAAGACAGAATCTTCGAGCTCGAGCAGGCGCTGGTCGACAAGCTCACCGCCGCCATCGACGTGAAGCTGCGTGGCTCTGACGCACGGAAGAAGGCGAAGGTGCCCAGCCTCGAAGCGTTGCTCGCGTACTCGCAGGCCATCGACCTGTCGGACCAGGGGAAGATCGACGAAGCGCAGAAGGCGATGGCCGCCGTCGTCAGCAAGTCGCCCACCTTCGTGATGGCGCGCGAGAGGAAGCAGGCCCTGGTCAAGGGCCTCGAAGAGTTCAACGCCCGCAAGAAGGACCTCGTCAGCTCGGCCGTGCTCGAGGTGAACAAGCGCGCCGACCTCGAGCTCGCCAAAGCGAACGGCTTCGACAAGATGACGCTCGACGAGAAGAAGGCCTTCATCGTCTGGCGCACGGTGAAGTCGCGCTTCCTCGCCCGCCTGCTCAAACAGTCGCTGTCGATTCACGGCGGCAACACGCGCGCCGTCAAAGTGGGCGCAGAAGCCAAAGCCCTCGAGCTGATGCGTGCGTGGGCGGCGAACCAGCGGCAGCTGGTGGTCGAGCTGAAGCAGCTGGACCCGATGAACAATTCCATCGACCTCGCAAAGCTGGGCCTGGCCGAGCTGCTGCGCGACTCGGGCCTCATCGATGGCAGCGTGACCACGCGGCCCGACCTCGCGTCGAACGAGGTCACCGACTTCGTCATCGCCGGCCGACTGAGCGATGGCGAATCGTTTCACGTCGCTCCGCAGCTCGGAGTGCTCGACCCGCCCGAGCAGGAAAGGGCGCTTGCGCAGATGCAGGAGGCCATCACCACCGCCGAGGCGAATTGGTCGAAAGCGGCCCCTGAGCTGCGGCTGCGGCTCGAGTACGACGTGGCGCGCGCGTGCATGGACTACGGCGAAAAGCTCGAGTGGTTGCGGCGCGATGACGATGCGGCGGCCGCCTACCAGAAGGTGCTCGACCTGCTGCCGACCTCGGACGCGGCGAAGCGCGCCGAGCAGCAAATTCAGGAAATCATCGGCGCCAGGCACGAGGCCTCGCACGCCGATCGCGAGAAGTTCGAAAAGTCGCAGCGCACCTGCGAAGGCCTGCACGCGATTCACCACGAGGTCGGCTACCGCGTGCGCCGCAAGGGTCTGCCGGGGCTCGACGAAATCGAAGCCGAGGTCGAGAAGAACTGCGGCCTGCGCCTCGGCGCCACGTTCGAAATCGGCAACTTCTACCGCACGCTGGCCACCACCGCCGCCGACCACGAAGACTGCGTTCGCGCGAAGCGCTTCTATT
>JAYUXE010000272.1:0-2246 GCA_043753165.1 Archangiaceae bacterium
ACCTCGCGCCTGGTTTCAGCTCGAGAACGAGGGAACACCTTCGTCAGGCCACGAGCCTCTGGCGGCGGGAGGCGCTGCGGCTGGGCTTCGGGTTGACGCTCGGCTGGCGGTTTTAAAAGCGCGTTGTGACGAATGGCGGAAACTTCTGGGCGCTTCAGGGATGGAAGTAGCCTGAAAACTCAGTGGCCAACGGCAACCAGGCGGACTTCGAGCACCTCTATGAACGCCACCGGACGAAAGTTTTCCGGCTGTGCCTTCGGTATGGGGGCGGCTCGAGCGGCTGGGCAGAGGACGTCACCCACGACGTCTTCATCCGCTTGCTCGAGCACCTGCCGACGCTCGCAGCGCACGAAGATCTCGGTGGCTGGATCTACCGCGTGACGGCAAACCTCGCGCTCAAGCGGCTGTCTCGCGACCGTTCGCTGTTGGAGAAGATCGTCCGGCTCGTGCAGCCCGCGCCGGTCGTCCGGCCGGATCAAATCGTCGAGCACCGGCAAGAGACCGCAGCGGCATTGAAGGCGATCGAGGCGCTGCCCCCGAATGAGCGGGTGGTGATGATGATGAAGCTCGTCGACGGGACGAGCCAGAACGAGATCGCCGACGCGCTTCGAATGTCGAAGGGCAACGTCTCGAAGTTGATCTCGCGCGGCCGCCAGAAGCTGGTGGCGGCCGGCTGGGAGGGCCTCGATGACGACGCGTAACCTCCGGACCCTGCTCGTCGAAGCCGAGGGCGAGCTCGCACAGGTCGACGTGCCGCGCGACGTCGACCGTCGCCTGCGCGCGCGCCTCTTCGAAAGGCAAGGTGCGCGCCCATGGGCGTTGGGATTGTTGGCGGCCTGCGGGGTGGCGCTGGCGCTGGTGCTGTTCGCCGTGCTGCTGAAGCCGGGGACGCGGACCCTCGATGGGCTCGAGGTCACCTCTGCCTCGAATGACTTTCAAGCCGCACTCAGCTCGGATCGTGTGATTGAGCTCTCTCGCGGCAAGTGCACCCTGGTCGACGCGCAATCGGGCGAGCAGATCTCCGTGGCGGCGCCGGCCACCCTGCGCCGGGATCCCGAAGGGCTGCGGGTGCTCGGGGGCACCGCGGAGCTCCTGGTGCAGAAGCGCGTTCCAACAGGGCCCTCGATCCGTGTCCTCGTCTCGCACGGCGCGATCGAGATCGTCGGCACCCGCTTCACGGTCGTCCAGGAACCGGATCGCGGGTCGGTTACCCTTCACGAGGGGGAAATTCGCTTTCAGAGTGCGAGTGGCGGATCTCGCGCGCTTGCGATCGGAGAGCGGCTCGAATGGCCGCTGGCGCCTGCAACGAAGGTCGAACCAGGGCCGGAACCCGAGCCCGCGCTTCTTCCGCCGGTGGTGAAGTCGAAGAAGCCGCTGCGGGTCGCACCGCCCGCGCCGATTGTGTTCAGAGACCCGGAAGATCTGCTGCAGCAGGTCGACGTGCTGCGCAGCCGCGGGCTGTTTCCCGAAGCGGCGCGCTACCTCACCCACGGCCTCACCACACCGCTGCGTCCTGCCACCCGCGAGCGCTTCAGCTACGAGCTCGGGTCGATTCTCACCTATCAACTCGGTGACCCCGGGACGTGCAGACATTGGCAGGATCATTCCCGCTGGTACCCGGCGGGGCGGTATCAGACCGAGGTGCTTCAGGCGTCGGCGCATGCGCGCTGCCACGGAGCCCCGTGATCCATCGAGCACTTCTCGCAGCAGCGTTGTTCACGCTCGCCGGCTGCTACGAGGCGATCGAGCACCAGGCGATGAAGGACGCCGGCGGCGAACCGGGGCAGTGCACCACCGACGACCAATGCGCCTGCAATCAGCGCTGCCGGTTCGTCGATGGGGGCCACTTCTGCGCCGCAGTGCAGCCAACGACTTGCACGCACGATCCTGAATGTCTCACCGGGCTGGTCTGCATCCAGACCCATCGACTGGGCCACAACTGCGGCTACCTCGAATGTCAGCACCCCGCCGACGCGGGACATTGAAGTTTCTCAAGCTGTTCTCAGGAGACGCCATGAAGCGCCTTGCCCTGTTGTCGTTGTCTCTCATCGCCGGCTGCAGCGGAGGCACCATCGAGCCCATGGGCACCGTGACGGCTCCGTCGATGCTCACGGTCGAGCCCCTTGGCACCGGACTTCACGTCGCATGGAAAGACAACTCGACCGACGAGACCGAGTTCCAGGTCGAGCGAAAGAGCGCGGGTGCATTCGCAAAGATTGCTTCGGTGGTGTTCGACACCACCCAGT
>JAYUXE010000273.1:0-2245 GCA_043753165.1 Archangiaceae bacterium
CAACGCGCCGCCGGAAAATCGCCGGAAGACGTCGTCGGCTGGCTCGCAATGCTCAGCGGACTGGGCGATGGCGCTGCCGTGTCTGCACAGGACCTCGCGCCGGGCTTCTCGCTGTCGTCGGTGACCCGCGCCGCGGCGGTAGTCGAATGAGGCGCCACGTGCTGGTCGCGATCAGCGTGCTCGTCCCCTTCCTCGTGCTCGTGCTGCTCGGCTTCTCGCTGATGAAAGAACCACCCCCCATCGTGCTGCCGGCGCCCGTGGTGCAGCTGCCCGTTCTTCCGCCGCCGGAGCCGGTCATCGCCGTCCGTCCGCCGCCGCCGCCCCCCGTGGTCGTCGCTCCGCCTCCTCCGCCAGTTCCTTTGAGCCGCGAAGCGAAGCGCCTGCCCGTCATCGCGGGCGTCGAGCCACTGGTGATGCAGTGCTTCCACGACATGGCAGATCGCCTGCGTGAGCCGCTGCGGGTGACGGTGCAGTTCAACACCACCCTCGAAGGCGGCTACGAAGGCGCGGTCATCAAGCAGGCGTCCTGGCAGGACCCGATGCTCAGCGCGTGCGTGCTCGACGCCTTCGCCGACGCGAAGTTCGAGCCAACGGGCCTGACGATGCGCCGGCAGACCTACACTTTTGCTTTCGGCGAAGAAGACGCGGGCCGCTGACGAACCAACCCTTCCTGCGCCGTCGAAGCGACCAGCCGGCCATCGCGCGAATACACGCTGCCCCGCACCAACCCGCGACCACCGCGAGCCACCGGGCTGTCGATGTCGTGCAGCAACCAATCGTCTGCGCGAAACGGCTGATGGAACCACATCACGTGGTCGATGCTCGCGACCTGCATCCCCGGCGTCAGCCAGCCGACCGAGTGCGGCCGAAGCGCGGTGGTGAGAAACGAGTAGTCCGACGCGTACGCGAGCAGCGCCGTGTGCACTGCGGGGTCATCAGGCAACGCATGCATCGTGCGGAACCAGACGCTGCGGTCGGGCTCGCCCTTCGCCGGAGCGAGTGGGTCTTCATCGTCGCTGGCCCGCATCTCGAACGGACGTTCGGCCAACACCTTTGCCTTGAGCAGGTCGGGCATGCGCGCGAGGTGCTTCTGGTAGCGCTGCTGGTCGGTGGGAAAGCTCTCGGGCGGGCCGACGGCGGGCATTGGGTGCTGGTGCTCGAAGCCGGCTTCCGGTTTCTGAAAGGATGCCGCGAGGTTGAAAATGGCCTCGCCGTGCTGAATCGCGACCACGCGGCGGGTGGTGAAGGAACCGCCATCTCGAATGCGGTCGACGTCGTACACGATGGGCGCGTTCACATCGCCGGGTCGCAGGAAGTAGGCGTGCAGCGAATGCACCTGGCGCTCGGGCAGCACGGTGCGAAGGGCGGCGGTCAACGCCTGGCCGAGCACCTGCCCGCCGAAGACCGTGCCCCAGCCGAGGTCCTGGCTCTGGCCGCGAAACAAGTTCTCTTCGATTTTCTCCAGTGCCAACAGCTTGACGAGCTCATCGAGCAACGAAGGCATGCAGCACTCGTAGCGCATTGAGCTAACTTGCGCTTCCCCGCATGGCGTCGAACGTCGAGCCGCTGGCCCCCAGGCACCTCGAGTCGCTCAAAGCGCTGTTGGCGCGCGAGCCCTCACACAATCTGTACCTGCTCGGGCTGCTCGAAGAGTTCGGCATCGTCCCCGCATCGGGCCGCGCACCGTTCACGTTCTACGGCCGATTCTTGAGTGGCGAGCTCACGGCCGCCGTCTTCGTGGGGGGCACGGGTGGAATGGTGGTGCCGTCGAGCAACCTGCCCAACGCAATCGCCGACATCGCGAAGACGTTGAACGGCAAGGTGAAGCTGGGCGCGGCGCTGGGCGAGAAGGGCTGCGTCGATGTGCTGCTCACGCACCTGGGCACCGCGCGCCCGAAGGTGTCGCGGGCGCAGCGGTTGTTCGCGGTGTCCGCCGATGACCTCGGGCCGTTCACGAATCCGCTGTTGCGGCTCGCCGTCGAAGCCGACTGCGAGCAGCTGATTCCGATGGCCGCGCAGGGCGTGAAGGAAATCATGCAGCGCGACCCGCTGGAAGAAGACCCCGAAGGGTTTCCCCTGCGTGTGCGCCAGCGCGTGAAGAGCCGGCGCACGTACGTGCTCGAAGAGAAGGGGCGGCTGGTGTTCAAAATCGACGTCGGCTCGCGCAGCCAGTTCGGCGCAGAGCTCGAAGGGTTGTTCACCGTGCCCGATGAACGCCGCAAGGGTCACGCGACGCTGAGCCTCG
>JAYUXE010000274.1:0-2243 GCA_043753165.1 Archangiaceae bacterium
CACACCGGCGAAGGTGAACGGCAGCGCGGTGCCCTTCACGTACGAGCTGCCGAACAGCGGGAAGTAGTACTTGTCGGTGTCCGTGTTGATCCACACCGGGGTCACGTTGAAGGCGTCGTACGGGTCCGACGGGTCTGGCACGATGCCGCTGGTGAAGCCGCTGGCCATCGTCTTCGGCACTGCACAGCTCACCGCATTCCACGTGTTCCAGGCGTTCTGCGTCGCCGTCTGCACGGACGCGAGGCTCAGGTTGCCCGGCGTCGCGACGCGGTTGTCGATGTAGTAGCGAAAGGGGTTCGACTGCCCGTTCACCATCTTGAACGGCAGGTACTGCGGCGTCGCGAACTGTGCGAACGCCACCGAAGCTGCGAACACCAGCGCGACGCCCACCAGTCGCTTCAAGGCCGCTTCTCCTTCAGCTGTTTCACGACTTCCGCCAGCGCCTGTGCGCTCACCGTGCCTTTCGCGAGATCCGGCACCAGCAACTTTCCTTCGACCATGCGCAACGCTCCGGCGCCCAACGCGACCAGCGAGCACACATTGGGCTGCGGGCACCGAAGAAAGACGAGCGCGGTCACACCCGGCTCGAGCGTTGCGTCGCCGGGCACATGCATCTCGTACAGTCCGAACTTCCCGCCCATCTGCACCAGCTCGACGTACGCAGCGCCTTCGCCTTTGTAGCTCTCGGCCACCGCGAGACGGCTGACCGTGCGCATCGTGCGCGGATCGTCGTTCTTCACGATCGTTTCCCGCGACAGCACCTGCACCAGCGCGATGCGATCGGACTCGGCGGCGCGCTGGGCGAGCGTATGGGGGACGATGGAGGCGGCGAACGTCACCGCGGGAATCAAAAGAAGGAAAACGTGCCTGCGCATGTGGCGCGCGACGTTACCTCTTCCACGCCGCCTGCGCCGCGTCGAGAAGCTGCAGCGACCCACCGCGTGCGACGGTGTGCGCCGGCAACCCGAGCCGCGTCAGCTCATCGGCCACCGCCGCCGAGCCCGCGACCCGCACCGCCCCTTCCAGCCACGCCGGCCGATCGCGGTGAAGCGCCGACGGTGTGCCGGCCGACTCGAAGACAACGAGCTGCGGCGCCACGTCTGGCAGCTCGACCACCGACGGCGTCCACGCGAGCACCGAGATCGCAAGGCTGCCTGCTTCGGCGAGCATTCGCGGCCACGGGCTGTTGCCATCGCCCAGCGGCACGAGCACTTCGGTGTCTGCTTCCAACGGCAGGGGTCCGGGCAGCTGAAACCGCGGAGGCTGGCCCAGCGCGGTGAGCATGCGCGCGACGCCCGCGTCGGCGGCGATGAAGCCGACCTTGCTCAAGCCGGGCAACGTGCCCGCGACCCGCGCGCCGTCCCACAGCGCTGCGACGGCTTCCAGGGACGACAGCAGCATCCACGGGTGGCGTTGAAGCTGTTCGACCATCGCCGCGAACGGCCGCGCATCCGTCGGAGGCTGCAGCTCGAGCAGCGGCAGGTGAAGGAGCTCGGCCCCTTCGTCTTCGAGCAGAAAGGAAATCGCTTCGCAGCGCTCGCGCGACGCCGTCAGCGCGACCTTGACGCCTTGCAGGGACATCGACTGCGTCTACAGCTTGTCGAGGATGAAGGCAGCCAGCAGATCCGCTTCGGGCGAAATCTGCTTCTTCTTCGGGTCGGGCTTCGCAGCCGGCGGCGGAGCGACGACTTCCGTCACGTACCCTGGAATCACCTCGAACGCCGTCTCGCCCAGCAGCACCGAGTCCATCATGTGCTCGGCCCCGAGCTCGTCCAGCTGCTTCATCGTCTTCACCCGGCCCGTCAGCTGGTTCGCGTCGATGCCGCTGACGACCTTCACGAAGTGCACGGCCGGGGTGACAGAATGTGACGACGCGCCTTCACGAACGACGAGCCGGCCTTCTTCGAGGTCCGCCTTGTCGCTCACCGACCAGTCTTCGAGGGTCTTCTGGGGAAGAAAGAGCTTCACGGGGTTTCTTCTTATCTCGCCAGCTCTTGCAGCGCACCTGCGACGCTATTATTGCGTCCTTAGAACCCTTCAAGCCGGAGCACGACCATGGGCAAAGACACGATCAACGTCAGCGATGCAGAGTTCAAGTCCAAGGTGCTCGACTCGGCCGAGCCCGTGCTGGTCGACTTCTGGGCGACGTGGTGCGGGCCGTGCAAGGCGATCGCTCCGGCGCTCGATGAGCTCGCGGCCACCTACAAGGGCAAGGTCACGGTCGTGAAGGTCGACGTCGACGA
>JAYUXE010000275.1:0-2241 GCA_043753165.1 Archangiaceae bacterium
GCGACGGGCTGCTTCCAGTCGTACTTCGGCAGCTTGTCCCAGATGCCGCCACCGGCGGCGAGCACCCCGCGCGCCCCCTGCAGTGGGTCGAGGCGGAACGTCGACGCCGAATCCGCCACCACCGGCGCCACCGAATCGAGCGTCCCGTTCGGCTGGAAGAAGAGCCGCGTCGCGACCGTCGGCGGCGGCCACGACATGAAGCTTTGTTCGTACTTTCCCTTCGGCGCGCCGAGGTCATTCGGGTCGCCGGCGCCGGTCTCGAAAATGATACGCACCTTCGGTTCGGCCTTCCACGCAGCGACTGCCTCGTCGTACGTCGCGTAGTTTCGGAAGCGCGTGTCGGGGAACGTCATCTTTGACTGGAAGACGCCGTCGAAGATGAACGGGGCGAAGTTCCGAATCTTCGGCTCCACCGGAATTCGCTTCGCGACGAACAGGTCGAGGAACACCAGCCACTCAGCCAGCACCTGCGGCGCCAGCCCGTCGAGGTGCACCCCATTCGTCGCCGTCACCCGCACCGCCGGCGCGTTCTCGAACTTGTCGAACAGCGTGAAGAAGTACGGCCCGGTCTGCTCGTCCTGCCACTGGTTGACGAGGAACACGGGCACTTCGATCTTCTTCGCCAGGATTGAAGGGTTCAGCCGGTCGTGCTCGGCCGGGTCGTAGAACGCGATCAGCCGCGCCTGCGCCACGTTGTCGATCAACTGCCCGTGCAGCAGCTGGTTCTCTTTACAGACCTCGTCGCCCGCATCGACGCGCGCCTGTTCCCACCCCTGCCCGTACGGCACCGCCTTGCTGAGCACGTTCTTCACCCAGCTCAGCGCGAACCCGTCGTTCAAGATTCCACCCGGCAGCAGCGTCGACGCGGTGTTGCCAATCACCGACATCGGAGCGATCGCCGCCAGGCCCGGCGGCTTCTCGGCCGCGACGAACATCTGCGAGATGCCCGGGTACGAGAGGCCGACCATGCCGACCTTGTGGTGCAGCACCCAGCTCTGCGCGGCGACAATCTCGATGATGTCGTAGCCGTCGAGCACCTGCATCGGCTCGAAGTAGTCGTACGCGCCACCCGAGCAGCCCGTGCCGCGCATGTTCACGCTCACCGTCGCGTAGCCCGACATGCCCGCGAGCAGCGCGTTGATGTCGTACGGCGGCGTGCACACCACCGGAAAATCGGCGCAGAGAAAGTCGAACCCCGCCTGCGGTTTGCCGGGCTTCGAAGCCGAGTAGCCCGAGTAGTTCACCACGGTCGGGAAGCGGCCCTTCTCCGAGCCGGGCAGGGTGACCCACGCCGACAGCTTCGTGCCGTCGCGCATCGTCAGGTAATTGAAGCCCGCGACCAGCGGCTGCGAGGTGTAGAGCTCGGCCTTCGGCGTGCTCGACGCGACGGACATCACCGTCATCGGCTTGCTCTGCTCGGTTGGGTTCGCGTCCTTGATGCGCACGACGTAGTTCTCGCCTGGCGGCAGCTTGCGGAAGACGAAGCTGCCCAGACTGTCGGCGGTGCCAGTGGCGATGACTTTGTTGTTGCCGTCGCGCGCCTCGAGCACGGTGCCTGGCTCGGCGTGCGTGATGTGCAGCTGTTCGACGCTGGCGAGCACGGTGAACTTCGCTTCTTTGACGGGGTTACAGCCCAGGGTCAGCAGGGCGGCCACGACGAACCAGGTGCGCATGCCCGACGTCCTACTTCTTTTCAGCGCGTGAAGCTCAGCCGCAGGGTGCGGTCGAACACCACCACCGCGTCGTCGTCGACCTCGAGATCCACCGCCGACCAGCGCTTGCCCCCCAGCACCGCCCGCGACGCCGCAGTCAGCGGCCCGTCGAGAATCAGCGCCCCTTTGAGGTGCCGCCCTTCACCGACGAAGTGCAGCGTCATCGTCAGGGCCGTCTTGCCCCGGCGCAGCGTCACCTTTGCCGGTGGGCATTCGACGTCGAAGTCGGTGAGCTCGGTGCTGACGTCGTTGAACGTCCCTTTCCAGGTGACGGACGATTGCGGCGACACCGGCGTCTGCGCGCGCGAATCGAGTGGCTCACCCAAAGCCTTTTCACCCGTCTTCACGAAAGCCCACGCGGGGTCGAACACCTTCTTCGTCCAGTAGCCAGCCGTGCCTTCGACGCGCAGCTCGCGCGCCGCGTTGCCTTCACCCGTCTGCAACACGGTGATGCGGGTGGTGGCCTCGCCGGGAATCGCCGGCTGCTCGCGCCAGTCTTCGGCGGGCAGGGTACGGATGACGGACTTCA
>JAYUXE010000276.1:0-2240 GCA_043753165.1 Archangiaceae bacterium
CCTGGCAGCGACCTGGCAGAGAACGTCGTCGGTGACAGCCCGATCGACGAGAACCATTTCTACCTGTCGTACGTCGGCCTTGCGTCGAAGGCGTTCGAGGACTCGGTGGTGCAGAGCCATGTCCTGAAGGAATGGGAGACGACGCCCTGGTCGTTTCCGTCGGCGTACAAGAAGTCCAAGCGCGACGACTGTTGGTTGGGGTTGGACTGTCAATGAACGAGACGAATCCTTCGGTGGTGTACCCGGCCCTGGGGCCGATGCGGCTGGAAGGGGCAGGCGCGCTCGAGGTCGCGCGTTCGGCAGCGACGGGGCAGCGCGTCTGGCTGCGAAGGGTGACGGCATCGGCGATGGCGCAGGAGGCGATCGACACCGCGCTGGCCATGCCGCGGCATGCAGGGTTGTCGGCGGCGATCGAAGCGGGCACATGGCAGCGTGACGTGTGGCTCGCGGGTGACTTTCCCGACGGGAAGCTGCTGGGCGACGCGAGTGACAAAGTGCCGGCGGACTTCGTCGCGATTGCAGAAGGGCTCGTTGCGCTGCACGCGGCAGGGCTCTCGCACGGGTTGTTGTCGGGTGACGCGGTGCTGCTCGCGACCGACGGTCGAACGCTGCTGTACGAAGTTCCGATGCTCGAGCTCAACCGCGCGACGGATCGCCGGCCTGAACAGACGGCGCTGGCTCATCTGCAACGCACCGCTGCGTACTTTTCGCCTGAACGGTTGAAGGGCGCGCCGCCGTCGGCTGCGGACGATGTCTATGCGCTCGCAGCGCTGGTGTGCCTGGCGACCGGCGGCGCGCGTCCGCCCCGCGGGTCCGCGCTCGAGCAGTTGCACGCCGTGATGCTCGGCGCGTGGAAGCCGATGCCGGCCGAAGGTCTCGCGGCGGACGTGAAGGGGTTGCTGCTGCGGATGCTGTCGGTGGATCCAGCGCAGCGGCCGGCGATGAAGGACGTGGTCGACGGCCTGCGCCCCTTCACCCACCCCGCGCTTATCGAGGGGCCTGAAGCGGTTCGGCCTTTTCCCATCGCCGTCGAATCGGACGTGCCGCTGCCCGTCGAAGCACCCAACGCGCTGCCGGAAGAGTACGTGGTGCCGCTGCCCGCGCCGACGGTGCCGGGGATGCCGTCGTTCGACTTCTCTCATGCGCCGCTCGAGGTGCTGCCCGCTCCGTATGTGGTGCCTCCGCCGATGCCGACGGTTCCCTTCGGCAGCTTCTCGGCGATGCCGGCCCCGGCGCCGACGGTTCCGACGACGCCTGTGCGGCAGAAGACACCTGCGCCGCTGAAGAAAGCGGTGCAGCTGGGCGGAGCCGCCACGCCCAGGCCGGTGTGGTCGCTGGCCACCTTCACGATTTCAATCGCCGCCAGCGACGCGAAGCTGATCACCGCGGGCATGCTTGCGATGGCGATGATTGCCTCGACCATCGCGCTCGGCGCGCACGTGATGGCGGCGCGCGAAGAAGCGGTCGCGCTCACCACGGCGCAGGTCGTGAAGCCGCAGCCGCGCAAGGAACAGAAGTACAACGCCGAGCAGCTGAAGCAGATTCTTCGTCAGAAAGAAGAGGCGCGCCGTGAGTATTGAGCTCTCGATGACGCAGCCGGTGAACGGCGATCCGCGGAAGGACAAGCTCGGGCTCACGTTGCGTGAACGGTTGTGGCTCACGCGCGCGGCCCTGCTTGCGATGGTGCTGTCGGGCGTCACCTCCGCGGTGCTGCTGACGCTGCTTCCCGTAGATCCCCGCGGCCCGTCTGGGCCGATGCAGGTCGAACTCGCCGAACGTTCGAGCCGGCCCATCGTTCACGTTCCGGCGGTCGCTCCGTTGCCGCTGCCCGACGTGCAGCGGCCGACGGTCAGCGCCGAGACCGAGCCCGAGCTGGCGCCGCTTGCGACTCCCGCTGCGCCTTCGAAGCCCGCCCGCACGACGTCGCGCGTCGTCGTCACCCGCGGTCGCATCAACGCGGTCGACCTGCCGGCCTCGCGCGCCGTCGACCTCTCGGCGCCGCAGCCGCTTGCCGCTCCGCGCAAACCGCCGCCTGAACCGGTGCACACCGCGCCCGCAGCCGAGCCCGAGCTCAAGCGGCCGTCGTTCGAGTAGTCAGCCCAGCCGTTCGAGGTCGGTGCGCCCGAAGTCGTCGCCTTTGAACAGCAGCGGCAGAACGGCGTGCCTCGCGGTCGCGTAGGCGATGCAGTCGCCCAGGTTGAGCGCCGCAGGATGGCGGCCCTTCCCGAAGCGGCGGTAGG
>JAYUXE010000277.1:0-2235 GCA_043753165.1 Archangiaceae bacterium
TCGGCCTTGGCCGGCACCTTCGTCTCGAGCACCACGCCCTTCTTGGTCGCCTGGGGCTTCAGCGAAGAGATGCTCGACGAGATGACTTCCTGGACGTCGATGGGCTCGAACGTCAGCCGCACCTTGCCGGCTTCGATTTGCGAGATGTCGAGAATCGAGCTGATCAACTTCAGCAGCGTCTCGCCCTTGTCCATGATGGTGCGGACGTAGTCGACCTGTTCTTGGTTCATCGGCCCGGCGAGCCCTTCGGCCAGCATTTCGCTGTACCCGATGATGCTCGTCAGCGGCGTGCGCAGCTCGTGGCTCACCGTCGCGAGGAAGCTCGACTTGAGGCGGTCGAGCTCTTTCAACCGGGTGTTCATCTCACTGAGCTTCGTGTTCCGTTCTTCGAGCTCTTTGTTCTGCGCGAGCGTCGCTTCGATGTGCAGCTGCGACGTCAGGTACATCTTCTGACCCGCGAGCAGCAGCGTCTCGAACACCTGCGCGAAGTGGCTCATCACCCGCGCCACCGTGCTCTCGGGCGCGCGCCGCACCTTCTCGACCAGCCCCTGCCCGCTGCCCACTTCGAAGCCCTGGATGTCGGTCAGCGTGTCCGGGAACCCCTTCATCTCTTCAGGCAGAAACGGCCCGAAGATGATCCGCCCCAGCGTGTCGCCTTCGAACAGAATCGGAAGAATCAGGTACCGCAGCCCCGTAAAGCACGGAGCCGCAATCAGCCCCTTCGGCGCCACCTCGTCATCGAGAATCGGAAGCCGCGCCCCCGCTGTCGCCGACACCGGGCCGTCTTTCACGCGCTGGACCCACCGCGTGCACCGCTGCCGGCCGTCGGGGAAGCTGAAGACGTAGCCGCAGAAATCACCGTTGCCGATCTTGATGTCGGCCAGCTTCGCGCCCTTCTCGTCGAACACCTTGATGCCGATGCGGTAGAGCTCGACGAAGCCCCGCACCACTTCCTGGAAGCTCGAGACGTCGAGCATTTCCGAAAGGCTCAGCTTCTGTTGAAGAACCGAATCCCGGGGCGCGGTGCTCACGCCTTCTCCACCTTGCGCGGGGGAAAATCTTTCTCGAGCGCTGTGCCCGTGGTGTCGATGTTCGCGAACACCTGGGTGAGGAACTCTTTTTCCGACAGCCCGATGTTCTTCTGCAGCGCCGCGCGCGCGTCCAGCGATCGCCACGCCTGCTGCAACACCGCGTGCAGCGTCTCGAGCACGCCTTCGCCGCGAATCGCCACCGCGCCGATGACGACCTCTCGGCCCTTCTTCCGCGTGTCTTCCATCTCCTGCTCGGTCTTGCTGTCGGGCAGATCGCGCTTGTTGTACTGAATCACCACCGGCACGTGCGTCGGGTCCAGCGCGTTCTCGCGCATGTTTTCCTGCAGGTTCTTCCAGTACGAGTTGTTGTCTTGCGCCGCCGTGCGCCGGCTGTCGGCGATGAAGGCCACCGCGTCCGCGCCCTGCAACACCACCCGGCGCGTCGCGTTGTGGATTACCTGCCCCGGCACGGTGAACAACTTCACCTTCACCTTGAAGCCCGCCGCCGTGCTGAAGAACACCGGCAGCAAGTCGAAGAACAAAGTGCGGTCGTCGTGCGTCTCGACCGTCAACAGCCGGCCTCGCACGTCGGACAACGTGCGCTGGTGAATCATCTGAAGGTTCGTCGTCTTCCCGGATAAGCCGGGGCCGTAATAGACGATCTTCACCGTCAGCTCTCGCTGGGCGTGGTTCAGTTGCACAGCACTGGAATTTGCACCCTGCGACCGCAGGCCGGAAAGGAGGAAGTTCGGCAAATCAGCGCGCAGTGAACGGAAAGGTAGGCGGCAAAAAGAGGGAAGAAGGATCCCGTGTGGGGTTGTTGATTAGCGGTTAGAATCAGGACGCAACCGTTTTAGGCCGCCGCCACACACCTCAAAAGGAGGTTGCATGACGACGACGAACCAGGTCGATACCAGCAAACAGCAGATTCCCCCGCTCGACGACACGAAGCTGCCGAACGATTTGACCGGGCAGGTGAAGTTCGCGACCCCGACCGACGAAGACATGGGGCAGCTGGCCGCCCTGCGCTCAGGCAGCGTTCCCTGGAAAGAGCGCAACGAGAAGGCCGCCGAAAGCCTCGATGCCCTCACCAAGCTGCGGCCCTTCATTCAGGTCGGCAAGTTCAGCGGCAGCATGGTCGGCTACGTGACCATCGAGCGCGACGGCCCGGTTCCCGGCGCCGCGTACATGCGCAACATCGTCG
>JAYUXE010000278.1:0-2234 GCA_043753165.1 Archangiaceae bacterium
GCGTAACCGGCTGGATCGTGAATGCCCGCCATCGCGCGGTTGTCGGTGAGCTCTGGCACCAGCCACGCGCCGATGCGGTTGTCGGCCACCACGCCCACCGCGCGGAACCGCAGCTTCTCGAGCGCGAAGTTCAGCGCCCCTTTCGGCGGCTGCGTGCGATCTACAAAACCTGACAGCACACCCTGGTGGTTGAACCGCGAGCAGTCCGTCGTCCAGTGCGTGTGCACACCCGCCTTCTCGAGCGCCGTCGTGAACGTCGGCAACGGCGCCCATCGCGACTCGGCGGTGAGGGGATATCGAACGCCCGTCGCCGAAGGGTACCGGCCCGTCAGCAGGCTGCGCCACGCGGGCTCTGTCTGCGCCAGCGGAGTGAACGCCCGTTCGAACACCGTCGCGTCCTTCGCGAACGCATCGAGGTTCGGCGCGACGTCTCCCTTCCCGCCGTACGCCGCCAGCCGATCGGGCCGGAACGCGTCGACCCCAATCAACACCGTCAGCGGCGCCACCGCGCCCCTGCCCTTCAGCAGCGTCAACCCGTACGCGCCAGCGAGCAGCACCGCGACCACCGGCAACAACCTGCCCCAGTGCAGCGTCGTCGCCGACCGCTTTGGCTTGCGCGCCGCGAGTCCAACATGCGCCGCGCACCAGCCACCCAGAAACGCCTGCGCCTGCCACGGCTGGCCATGCAGCACGAGCCACGACAACATCGGCTTGAACCACTGCAGATCATCGAACAGCGCGGGCCTTTCGACCGCGCGCAGGGCCATCAACCCCGCCGCCAGCACCAGCCACTCGAGCGCGAACACCACCGCCCATTTCATTCGCCCTGCCTCGTACGACAGCGCCAACGCGGCGAGCGCAATCGCCACGAGCCCCAGGCCCGCGCCACCGAGCAGGTACGTCAGCAGCACGCGCCCGAGCAGCGACGGCAGCAGCGGCCGCACCGCCGCAATGACCGCCGCGAACGGACCTTCGGTGTCGAGGTTCAAGCCGACGGCGCCCGTCTGCAGCACCAACGCGCCTTCGAGGACAAAGAGGACGAGGCCGATGGCCGATCCTGCCGCCACTGCACGCAGCACGCGCCGCATCGAAGGCGCGCCTCAGCGCCGGGCGGCCAGCTGCATCGCCAACCGCTGAATCGCGAGCTCGGCCGCTTTGCGCTCGCGATCCGCCTTGTCGAGCGCCTCTTCCTTCTCACGCAGCTTCTCGCGCACCTCGTTGAGCTCGCGCTCCCGGTGCTCGAGCTGGCTCTGCAGCTCACCCATCTGCATCAGCAGCCCCTGCACCTGCACGATCAACCGCGGCGAGTCGGGCGTCGCGATGTGCTGCGGGGCCGCATACGACGTCCGCGGCGCGCTGGCCTGCGCCGACGGCTGCGGCGGCAACACCAGCGGCACAGGGCTCGACGCCCGCGGCGCCCGCGGCGCAGAAGGCCGATACGCCGGCGCCGAGATCGTCGACGCCACCGGCTTCATCGAAGGACCCGTCGCGTCTTCGACCACCACGATCGGGATGTCGATTTGGCTCACGCGCGCCTGGATTTCCTTCAGCGACACGGGCTGCGTGATCGCCGCAGGATCCTTCGGCAGCGTCTTGCGAACCTCCTCTTCCGCCATCACCTGCGGCGGCGGGCTGTCGGCCGCTCCGAGATCTCCGAGCAACGTCATCAGGTCGGCCGCGTTCGCGTGGCTCAACGCATCGAACTTGATCCGCATGCCGGGCAACGTGCCCTTCTTCGCCGCCGTGCGCGCCGCCATCGCCCAGACCACACGGCCGCTGAGGCGCAGCACCTTCGTCCAGCCCGGGCGCGCCAGGTTCACGGCGACGGGCATGCCCACCGGTAGCGCTTCTGGCGTCTCGATGAAGATGCCGCCCGCTGAGATGTTCTGAATCGTGCAGGGGCTCGACTGGTCGGCCACGTTGAGGTGGGCCGACACATTCTTCGCCTGAACGCGCGGGTAGCGCCGCTTGTCCTTCGTGCTCATCTGCGCGGCGGCGGGCATGGCGTCACTTCTCGGAGTCGGTGGTTCTGGCTGCAAGGGTCCAATCGCCTCCGAGCCCGTGGCCTTGACGGAGGGTGAGGTACTCACGCTGGACCGCTTTCGGGTACCCACGGAATCTCTCGAGGTCCTTCAGCTTCAGTTGAGCCCGAAGCTTGTTGGGGCCCATGTTGTAGCCCATCAACGCCAGGTTGAGGTTTCCGAACTGGTTGTGCAGCGACCGCAGGTAGCGAA
>JAYUXE010000279.1:0-11857 GCA_043753165.1 Archangiaceae bacterium
CGCCGGTGCCAGTGCCTCCGCCGGTGCCAGTGCCTCCGCCGGTGCCAGTGCCTCCGCCGGTGCCAGTGCCTCCGCCGGTGCCAGTGCCTCCGCCCTTGCCGCCGCCTCCACCGCCTTTGCCTGCATCTGAGCCGGCGTCGCCGAACTCGACGAGCTGCCCTCCGCACGCGGGAATCAAAGACAACACAACGAGGAACACAGCGGATTTGAGCATTTTCATTCGGGGTGACCTGTCAGACGCAGAGGTGGGAGACATCGAGCGCTACTTCGCGCTCCCGTCATTCAAGAGGTTGAAGAAGACGACGAACTCGACGCGGCGGTTGTTCTCGCGGCCTTCGACGGTGACGTTGGTGGCGGTGGGCACCGACGAGCTGAAGCCCTTTGAAACGAGCCGGTCACGGGCGATGCCGTGCGAAGCGAGGTAGTCGAGCACAGTGACGGCGCGCTGTTCCGACAACGTCTGGTTGTATTCCTTCGTGCCCGACGAGTCGGTGTGGCCTTCGATCTGAACGCGAAAGCCCTTGTTGTCTTTGAGCGCCTGCACGACTTCATCGAGGGTCGCGAAGGACGCATCTTCGAGAGTGGCCTGGTCGTAGGCGAAGTAGAGCTTCTCTTTGAGCTCGAGCTTGTCCTTCTTGATGACCAGCTTCTTGTAGTTGGGGCAGCCCCAGTTCTCGACAGGCCCCGTCACTTCCGGGCAGCGGTCGATCGCGTCCGACAAACCATCGCCGTCGGTGTCCATGCACCCGCTCGCGGTCGCGGGAGTCGACGGGCCGCACGTCAGCTGCTCCGGCAGCTGCGACGCAGGCCGAGGGATTCCAGAGCCGACCTCGAAGCTGAGCCCAAACGTCAGCAGCTTCGCGTCGCGCGTGTCGAAGCCTTCGCGACCCGGCTGCCCGATGTGTAGGTAACGAATGAAGGGGCCGAACCAGAAGGTGCGGGTGACTCCGATGGGCACGGACACGCCAACGGCAGCGTCGAACCCGGGCCGGTTGAGCGGGCCCGTTCGGACGTAGAGGACGTCGGCGTCGAGCCAGGGCGACACTCCATAGAACGTCGTCGCGTCGTGCGGTCGCTTGAGGCGAAGGCCGGCGCCAATCGTCCACGCGATTCCGGATTCCTGCCCTTCGGTTCGGTTCGGCAGCAACGTGAACGAGCTGCTGGGCCCGATGTCGAGGAACGAGGTCACGCCGAACAGCGCCTTGACCGTCTGCGAAACCCCGGTGCCGTAGATCTGCGACTGCGGCGCCGAGAGCGGCACTGTGATCCCCGGCTCGACCTTGAAGCTGACGTCGACTGCGAATGCGGATGCGGGAACTCCGAGCAGGGCGAGGGCCACAATGGCGTTCCTCGCTGTAGATGCGGCTGCGGACATCGTGACTCCGTTGTCGTTGGGATGCACACCGGCGCCTGAGCGCGGGTGAGGGAAGCGCAGATGCTGAGCAGCCTTCGTGCCACCGGAACTTTCCAGTGCGGGTGTCGATCTGCGGCGCTTCGGGCCATTTCGCCACGGCGCGAAGGGCCAAAATTGCCACCGTCGCCGCGATTTGCCTCACCCGTTGCGCATCGCAGCGGCGCGCGTGACAGGGTGGACAGGTCGTCGACCGGTGACGTGCGACCTGGGTGTCAGGTCGGACTGAAGCGACAGTTGGCGTCTCAAATCGGCAGAAGCACGGGTCATGACACACCCAGCATTCGCCCCCCGCCTCAGAAGCGCGAGGCTCGATCGACGAGTCAGGCTAAGCAGCGGCCGATGAACTTCCCAGTTTGGCTCGTTGCGGCCGGCGTCGCACCCATTAAACGGTCAATGTCTCTCATCATGACGAACCTGCGTGAAATGGAATTCGGCTTCAATTCTACCCGTGACCCGTTTTGCCCAACCCTGGGTTGGAAATGACTTGTGGGCGCGTCAAGCATTCCCTACCTGTAGGTTGATGAAGCTTCCAAATCTTCCACTCGGCGCGACGTTCAACTCGCGAAGGTCATGGAGGAACCCTTGGGGTCGTCGCATTGTCGCCGGCCAGCGTGATGCGCCGGTCGCCTTTGACGGTAAAGCAAGCGACAACATGTCGTCCTTGAAGGCGTACGCCAAGTTTCCGATGGCGCTGGCGGGCGAGAAGTTTTCTCGGAGCTGGGCTTTTTTGCAATATACAGCGCTGCATGAAAGTTCAGAGCGATTTTAGAGACCTGACGTGCCGAGAGTGTGCGGGCGGAGCCGGGCTCGACTTCGAGTTCACGATGGCTTTTCAGCCAATCGTCGATACGCGGCGCAAGGAAGTGTTTGCCCACGAGGCGTTGGTGCGCGGCCTCAACAACGAGTCCGCCGCACAGGTGTTCGCGCACGTAAACGATGGCAACCGGTACCGGTTTGACCAGTCGTGCCGGATCAAAGCCATTCAGCTGGCTGCCGAACTGGGAATTTCGTCATTTGTGAGCATCAACTTCATGCCGAACGCAGTCTACCGTCCTGAACTGTGCATCCGCGCGACCCTCGAGGCGGCCGACACTTATAAATTCCCAATCGATAAGATTATCTTCGAGATTACCGAAGGCGAGAAGATTGACGACATTCCGCACCTACAGGAAATCATCCGTCATTATCAACAGAGAGGATTTAAGACGGCTTTGGACGACTTCGGAGCCGGTTTTTCTGGCCTCAACTTGCTTGCAGACCTGCAGACCGACCTGATTAAGCTCGACATGGCGTTGATCCGCGACGTCGACAAGAGGAAGAGCCGGCAGGCGATCGTTCGGGGAATTGTGGCTGTGTGCAGCGACCTCGGCATCAAGATCATCGCCGAGGGCATCGAGACCCGGGAAGAGCTCACCGCCCTCGAAGATCTCGGCATTGATCTCTTTCAGGGCTACTACTTCGCGAAACCGGCGTTTCGCGCGCTTGCGCCTGTCAGCTTCGCACCCCCGTTGCGCTAAAAAATCTTCGGATTAGTGGCTCCCGCGCAGGTGAGTTCCGGACGAAACGCCGGCCCTCCGTGCTTCGCGATTTGTTATGATTCACACACTTGGGCCGTTACCGTACGGATGTGCCGAGTGAACCAATTGACGGGATCCTGCGTTTTGTCCGCATCGGTTGGTTCACGCTTTCTAACGACCTGCTGGTGAACTCCGCCGAGCCAGCGGCGCGTCTGCTGGTGGGCATGGAGGCGAAGTTCGAAGGGGTCCCGCTCGGCAACGTACTCATTCCCGAAGGCGAAGAAGACCTTGCAGCGCTGCAGGGCGGCCACCCGCCTTTCAGCTACCTCGCCGCAGCCACCGACACCGCGGAGCGCCTGTTGGTGCACGTCAGCCGCTTGCCGGGCGCCCACGAGGGCCTGGTCGGCACCATCACTTCGGTGAACGAATACCTGGCCGAGTCGCAGTCATTGGCGCGCGTTCGGCTGCGAAACACTGTCGAATCCGTCATCGCCGGCTTCGCGCACGAGGTTCGCAACCCCCTCGCTGCCATCTTGAGCCTCACCGAGGTCGCGCTTGCGAAGGTCCCGACGCTCGACTCCGAGCTCGTGCGGATTCCCGGCCTCGTCGCCCGCGTCGAGTCGTTGATCAAGCAGGCGCTGGCCTACAGCCGCCCAAAGCCACCCAATCGCACACTCCACCAGGTCGACTTTCTCATCGAACGCTCGATGTCTCTGCTTCGTCCGCGCGACACGCCTGTGCAGCTCGAGCTCGTCAGCGATGACGATGACCTGCCGCCGGTGATGGTCGATTTACTTCAGGCCGAGCAGGTGCTGGTCAACTTGCTCGAGAACGCGCTCGATGCCGCAAATTCGCGGGTTTCTATCGTGGCGCGCGCCGGGCAGACGCCTGTCGCCTCGGTCTGTCTCGAGGTCAGTGACGACGGCCCCGGCGTGCAGGCGGACATCGTGCAGCGCATCTTCGAGCCATTCTTCACGACCAAGGCGCACGGAACGGGGCTTGGACTTGCCATCGCGCGCGACCTGGCGCGCCTCAACGGCGGTGACCTTCGCCTCGACAGCTCACGCGTCCGCACCACCTTCGCCCTCTACCTTCCCTCAACGCCCGCACCCGTTCGCGGCAACTGGTAATTCATGCCGCGAGTGCTGCTCGTCGACGACGACCCTGACTTCACTTTTGCCATCTCGGCGCTGCTCACGCACCAGGGCCACGACGTTTCCGTCGCCGGCCGCTGCGATACTGCGCTGAGCGAGGCGCGCAAGTCCTGCTTCGACGTCGCGTTTCTCGATCTCAAGCTGCCAGACGCCAACGGCCTGCAGCTGCTCGACCAGATGGCGACCGTCGACCCGCTGCTGCCCATCGTCTGTCTCACCGGCAGCTACGAAACCGGCACCGTTGTCGAGGCGATGCGCAAAGGCGCGGTCGACTTCCTCACCAAGCCCGTGGACAAGGCGATGCTATTCAGCGCGGTGACGTCGGCAGCGGCACGCCGCAATGGCTCGGTGCACTCATTGTGGGGCGAGCCGTCGCTGCCCGTTGGCGCGTCGGCAACGTGGAGGCGGGCAGTCGAGATGGTGTCGGCGGCAGCGGCCGCTCCGCGAACGACGGTGCTCATCACCGGCGAGCCCGGCACCGGCAAGGAAGTGATGTCGTCGCTGCTGCACCGCTTGAGCGCGCGCAGCAACCAACCGCTGGTCACAGTGAACGCAGGCTGCTTCACCCCGTCGCTGATGGAATCCGAGCTCTTCGGCCACGAAGCCGGCGCCTTCACCGGAGCGAGCCGCAAGCGCAAAGGCCTTTTCGAGCAGGCCGACAAAGGCATCCTCTTCCTCGACGAAATCGGCGAGCTCGCCCTCGACCTGCAGGGGAAATTGCTGCGCGTCCTCGAGGGCCACTCGTTTCGCCGCGTCGGTGGTGAAAGCCCGGTTGAAGTTGACGTGCGGCTCGTCGCGGCGACCAACCGCAACCTTTCCGAGATGGTGAAGAAGGGCACGTTCCGGGCGGACCTGCTCGAACGGATTCGCGTGTTCGAGGTGAAGCTGCCGCCTCTGCGCGAGCGCCGTGAAGACATCGAACGACTTGTGAACCACTTCGTCGGCAAGCTCGGCTCGGAGATGGGGGTGCGCTCGCCCTCGGTCACCACCGACGCGACCGCCGCGCTGGTCGCGCACCACTGGCCGGGAAACGTGCGCGAGCTTCGCAACGTCATCGAACGCGCCCTCGTTCTATCCAGCGGACCCATCAACTTGCGCCACCTGCCGATCGAGGTGACCCAGCAGCGAGAGCCGGTGCGCCTTCCCGACAGTGCGACCGATGCGTCGCTGGAGGAAGTCATTCGGCACCACATCGTTTCGGTGTTCGCCGCGACGGGTGGCAACG
This sequence comes from Archangiaceae bacterium, assembly GCA_043753165.1. Taxonomy (GTDB): domain Bacteria; phylum Myxococcota; class Myxococcia; order Myxococcales; family Myxococcaceae; genus JAGSPQ01. The sequence goes on from JAYUXE010000279.1 coordinate 5,311, forward strand.
TCACGCACACCGCTTCACGCCTCGGGATGTCGCGCCTCGCGCTTCGCAAGCGGCTGCAGACGTATGGATTGCGACCGGTTGGTTTGTGACCGGTAAAGATCGAACCAGCGGCGCCACTGGCCGGTTTGTGGCCTCGCGATTTCAGGGCTTTGGCCTCGCCGAGGCCGGGCCCAGGAATTGCAATGGGATTGATTGCGAATGAGTACCCTTCAAGGTCCCCTTTGGATGGTCGACGACGAGACGGAGCTCGTCGGTGCGACGGTCTCGATGTTCTCGCGCGAGCTGGGAAACCAGGTGCGGGGCTCGACGGATCCGCGCGAGGTGGCGTCGTGGATTGAGAAAGAACGGCCGGCGGCGCTCATCACCGATGTGCGGATGCCGCACCTCAATGGGCTCGAGCTCGTCACCCTCCTTCATCAGAAGTGGGGCCCCGTCCCCGTCGTCGTCATCACCGCCTACCCAACCGCACAGGTCGACTCGGAGGCGCGTGCGGGACGCTTCGCGTACCTGCCCAAGCCATTCACGTTTCAGGCGCTGCGCGAAGCGGTGCTGCGCGTGTGCCGGCAGCCCGCCCCTTCGGCCTTTAGTGGGGCGATTGCAGTCAGCATGCTGGGCGAAGTCGTTCAGCTCTATGGCCTCGCCAACCGCACCGGAATGCTGCGCGTCGACTCACCCGACGGCACCGGCGAAATCAGTTTCGACGCGGGCCGCGTGGTGCATGCAATGGCACCCGGCCTCGAGGGCGTCGACGCGTTCAACGCCATTCTCTCGTGGGCCTCGGGCCATTTTTCCTGGGAGGTCGTGTCTTCGCGCGAGCACACGATTCACCAAGGCCTTTCCGAGTTGCTGCTTGAAGCGTACCGGCTTCGCGACGAAGCCGAGGGCGGCGTCAGCGAAACCACGCTGGACCTCGACGATCTGGACGCGCGCTTCGCAGAGCTTGAGGTTACCGTCAACGACAGCGTGCGCGACAACCTCGGCCGGCTCGAACGCGCTGAAGGCTTCTTGAGCGCCGCGCTGATCGACATCGACAAGAACGTCTGCCTCGCCGAGGTCGACAAAGGCGGCGCTTTGCACGCGGGCGATTTGGTGCGCGGCCACGTCGACCTCATTCAGGCCAAGCGCCGCACCATCGCGATGCTGAACCTGGACGACGAGCTCGAGGACATCGTCATCTCGTTGAGCCGCGAGTACCACCTCGTTCGGCTGGTGCGCCGGCAGCCCAAGCTCTTCTTTTTCCTCGCGCTCGACCGTTCGCGCGCGAACCTCGCGATGGCCCGGTATCTTCTTTCGGAAGTCGAAAGAGACATTGTCCTGTGAACCGCCTCGATCGCGACGATTTCTCGAAGCTCGTGCGGGCCTGATGCGCCACGGCTGGACTTCGGCCTGCACCGCAGCGTCCCGTTGCCTCTGTTGACAGTACCCACCTCGCCTGACCTGGAGAAAGAAATGGCCACCCCGAAAGAATCGTTGCCGAAGCTCATGGAAATCGATGGCTGCATCGGCGCCTGCATCGTCGATTCGGCCAGCGGCATGCTGTTGGCTGCCAGCGGCGGAGGCGCTGGGTTGAACCTCGAAATCGCAGCGGCAGGCAACACCGAAGTGGTTCGCGCCAAGCGCAAGACGATGAAGGCGCTGAACCTCACCGATCAGATCGAAGACATCCTGATCACGCTTGGCAAGCACTACCACCTCATCCGCCCGCTGAGGTCGAACGACTCACTCTTCATCTACCTCGCGCTGGACAAGGCGAAGTCGAATCTCGCGATGGCGCGCCATTCGCTCGCCGCCGTCGAGAAAGAGCTCACCGTCTGAGCCGCTTTTCTGGAGTCAGGGCCACGACCACGCCACCGAATGCTCATCTGCCGTTGCAGCAGGGCTTGGCCCGGGGCGCACCGCGGCTCCGGCCCCGGCACCGGGTTGCCGACATACCTCTCGCGCGCTGACCTGCAGATACGAGTATTCGAGCGTGGTCGCGGTCTGGAAGATGACGGCCGCGGTCGAGTCACCCTACGAGCCGTCGATGCCGGGAATGGTGACGCTGGACCAGTGGTAGGCGTCGCGCGCAGGTGACGCACGGCCGAGACGGCTTGCCGGACCTCGATGGATTGCCAAGCAGCGGCTGATGAATTTCCAGGTCGGCTCGTTGCGGTCGGCGTCGCAGCCATCGGCTTTCTGCTCTACCTGAGGCTTCATCGTTGTTCGGCACGAGCGATCTCGTCGTCTACGTAAACACAGCGCTGACGGTCGAGCTGCGCGACGGTGACGCGGTCGAGTGATGCTGACCGCGCGGGGCTGACCTTGCTCGCTCCGAAGGGCAAGGCGCCCGTGGCTCCGAAGGGCGCGCTGCCCCGGCTCGTCGCGCGTTGATGGCTTCGCCGATGAACCGACCGTGCGGTGGTCGGTGGCGAAAGCGCGTTGAGCTTCAGTGCGAGTACGTGGCCCACCAGCCGCTGCACGTTGCCTCCCATGATCGCAGCGATCTTACGCCTGCGGCGTGCGCTCAACGAGGTGGTCCAGCGACGCAGCCTCGGCTGGCGAACGTCGGCCCAGGTCTGGCCGGCCTGCCGCATACCCGTTCTGGATCGACGTAAGCTTTGCCAACGAACTGGAGCAGAAGAGACTCGAGCTGAACGAAGATGTGAACATCCGGTCATCCGGGTCTGGCCGAACGCCTCGCCATTGAGGCGGCGCACATCAGCCGAGGCCTGCTGCACGAGACGAAGGGCAGATGGTGCTTGATGAAGAAATGTCTTTCGCGCGGTGAGTTCATCGCGCTGCAGTTCCTGCCCGGGCCCACCGCGGCGCAGAAGAAGCGGATGGCGGTGTTGGTCGAAAAGCATGGGCGCGAATGGCTCGGTGCGATTGCTCCGATGGTGATGAAGACGGGGCTCGTCTTCGAGAGAGGCTTTCCCGTCGCGGGCCGGGTGAAGACGATCGACACGTCGCCCGAGTGGTCGACGTTCAAGAAGATTCACGGCAGCGTGCCCCTGCTCGACGGCATGCATCTGGTTCTCGCGCGACCACGACGTGGGCGACCGGCTGAAGAAGGAATACGCGGCGATGAAGGTGAAGTTGAAGCGGTTGGTGGTGCTGACCGAGACGTCGAACGAATGGGGCCACCCGAACGTGGCGCCGAAAGCGTTCGAGTGGGTCTTCACCGGGCCGGGCGCGCGGCTCGAAGCCCTGACGGTGCCGGCGTCGATGTCACAGCTCGGCGCCTGGCGGGAAGTGGCGAGGAAGCGAAAGCTTAAGCGGCTCACGTTGCGCGTGACGATGCGCACCGAAGGCGCGTTTGCGGTCACCGTCGAAGGCGCCTCGCTGCACATCGACGGGAAGCCGAAGAAGGTCGTGCTGCCTCAGCCGTTGAAACCAATCGAGCTCGGTTCAGCCGAGGTATTGATCGCGGGCGTCGTCGCCGCTGGGCCATTCGAGCGCATCACCGTCGGTGGGTGGCAGCCTGATGCGAAGCAACGCAAGGCGTTGGGAATCTCGTAGCCGAGCGCCTGGTGGATCCGCAGCGCGGCAACGACGGCTACAGCCAGCTGACGCTGCAGGGTTTCGTGCGGCAGATTGAGGCGCAGGGCCGCGCCTCCTGGCCAGAACCAGCGCTCGCAGTGGCTCGCCATCACCGGCGGTACCGGGCGCTTCAAGAAGGCCCACGGTCAGGTGAAGGTGGACCTCTTCGAGACCGTTCGCCCGCCGCCGATCAAGACGGTCGAGGTGTACGTGAAGAACTGACCGCACCGGCCTGACCCGCGTGGTCTCTGCGGTGCTCGATTCACGCCTGCAGCTTCACGAGCTTCGCGCTCGCTTCCCAGAGCCGTGCGGCAATGGCGGGGTCGAGCGCGAGCTTCGCGGGGGTCACGGCCTTGTTCTTTTCGAAGTAGAGCCCGGTCTTCCCCTCGAGCTCGGGGTCCATCGCGACGTGCGTGATGGTGGCGCCGCCTTCTTCGGGAGTGATGAGGAAGAGCCGCTTCATCAAGTTGAGGAAGGGCTGGGTCCAGCCGGGCGCCTTGCTCCAGATGTTGGTGGCGACGCCGCCGGGGTGCAGCGCGTTGACGGTGACGCCCTTTCCTTCGAGGCGGCGCGCGAGCTCGTTGGTGAAGAGCACGTTGCCCAGCTTCGAACGGCCGTACGCCTTCATGATCGCGTAGCCCTTCTCGAACCCGAGATCTTCGAAGTTCATCGTGCCCCTGCGGCTCGCCACCGACGAGACGTTGACGATTCGCGCCGGAGCGCTGGCTTCCACCAAATCGAGCAACAGGTTCGTCAGCAAAAAGTAGCCGAGGTGGTTCGTGGCGAACGTGCTCTCGATGCCGTCTTCCGTCAGCACGCGCTTCGGCGCGACCATGCCCGCGTTGTTGACGAGAATGTGCAGCCGGTTGTGCTTCGCGCGGTATTCGGCCGCGAGCGCGCGAATCGATTTTTGCGACGAGAAGTCGCACAGCATCGCCGTGATGTTCGACGAGCCCGACCGCCGCTGAATTTCCTGCAGCGCCGCTTCGGTGCGGGTTGCATCTCTGCCGACCATCACGACCTTCGCGCCGGCCGCCGCCATCACGACTGCGGCTTCGAGGCCGATGCCGCTGGTGGCCCCGGTGATGAGAACCGTTTTGCCCGACAGCGTCTGCGCGGCCACCCTCAGGCCCCGATGCCCAGCATCGCGTAGAAGTCGTTGTCCGGTTGGTCCTCGAGCTCTTTCTTGCGGACCACGATGAAGCCCACCGCGGCCGCCGTCAGCAGGCCCATGCCGACCAGGCCGACGCCCATCAGCACCTTGCGCGCACCTTTCGCGTCGAAGTCCGGCATCGCCTGCTTCTTCAGTTTCGTTTTGCCCATGGGCGTCGGTCTACCTCAGGTTTGCGCCCGATGGAGTAGAACGACGGCTTGTCTCCCCTCGTCCCGTTCATTTTGCTGGCCGCCGCCGTCGACCCTCTCGCCACCCTCTCTGAGACCTCGGGTTGGACCCAGACGGGGCGGTACGACGAGGTCGAACGCCTGTGCGCTGCTTTTCCGAAGCGTTTCCCAGGCAAGGTGAAGTGCGAGAAGTTCGGCGTCACGCCCGAGGGCCGGCCGATGCTCGCCCTGGTCGCCAGCGCCGACGGCACGTTCGAACCCGCGGCCAACGTGAAGAAGCAGCGGCCGGTGGTGCTGATGGAAGGCGGCATTCACGCGGGCGAAATCGACGGCAAGGACGCGGGCTTGTGGCTGCTGCGCCAGCTGCTCGACGGCAAACAGTCTCCCGGGCTGCTCGGCAAAGTGACCTTCGTCTTCGTGCCCGTGTTCAACGCCGACGGCCACGAACGCTTCGGCCCGAACCATCGCCCGAACCAGGTCGGACCCGAGCAGATGGGCTGGCGCGTGACGTCGCAGAACCTGAACCTGAACCGCGACTGGGTGAAGGCCGAAGCGCCCGAGATGCAGGCGATGCTGAAGCTGCTGCAGAAGTACGACCCGATTCTCTTCGCCGACCTTCACGTCACCGACGGAGCGAAGTTTCAGCCCACGCTCGGCATCACCCTCGAGCCCCGCTTCGCGAGCACGCCTGAGCTCAACACGCTGGGCCTCGCCTTGAGCGATTCGCTGCTGAAAGAGATGACCGCGCAGGGCCACCTGCCGCTCGACTTCTACCCGTCGTTCCTCAAAGAAGACGAGCCGCTGTCGGGCTTTGCTTATGGGGTTCCTCCGCCGCGCTTTTCGCACGCGTACTGGGGGGTTCGTCACCGCTTCGGCGTGCTGATCGAAACGCACTCGTGGAAGGACTACGCGACGCGCGTGAAGGCGACGTACGACGTGGCGGTGCTGATGTTGGAGCACGCGGCGGTCGAAGGTCCGGCCTGGCGCAAAGCGGCGCAGAACGCAGAAGCCGAAGATTTGAAGCTGGGCGGCACCGACGTCGTGCTCGCGTGGGACACCGGCAAGGCGACGAGGGACTTCGAATTTCCCGGCTACGGGTACACGCAGGAACAGTCGACCGTCAGCGGCAAGACATGGGTGCGGTACGACGACACGAAGCCGAAGCAGTGGAAGGAAAAGCTCTACACCGAGGTCGTGCCGGCGCTGAAGGCGCACGTGCCGAAGGCGGGCTGGGTGGTGATGCCGGGGCAGGTGGCGCTGGTGGCCGAGAAGCTGAAGATTCACGGCTTCCGCGTCGAGGCCGTGACGAAGGCACGCCCGCAGGCGCCGCTGCAGAGCTTTCGTGTGACGAAGTCGAAGTTCCGCCCGGCCCCGAGTGAAGGGCGGCAGACGGTGCAGGCGCAAGGCGAGTGGAAGGACGAGCCGCGCGATGTGCCGGCGGGCGCCATCTTCATTCCGTCGGCGCAGGTGAACGTCGCGTTGCTGACGCAGATTCTCGACCCGACGGCGCCCGATTCGCTGGTCGCGTGGGGCTACTTCAACGCGCACTTCGAGCAGAAGGAATACCTCGAGAACTACGTCGCCGAAGGCGTCGCGCGCGAGATGCTGAAGGACCCGAAGGTGCTCGCCGAGTTCAACGCACGGCTGAAAGACGCCGAGTTCGCGAAGAGCCCCGAACAGCGGCTCA
>JAYUXE010000280.1:0-5409 GCA_043753165.1 Archangiaceae bacterium
GACGTGCGCGACAACATGCGCAAGGGCATCGACGGGTTCCTGCGCAAGGGCGGTTCGGCGGTCGGCGGTCTGCTGCTGCTCGTCATCGTCCCGTGGGCGCCCCCCAGCCTGCTGCCGTTTCTCGTCGTGCTGCTGTGCGTCTTGACCGCGTGGTCGCTGCTGCGGCTGCGGCCGTTGTACCTCGAGGCGCTGCACGCGCGTGTGTCGGGGGCCGAAGACAACGTCGAGCTGGACGTGATGATGCTGGGCGAGGCGTTGAAGTCGCGTTCGCCCGATCGCGTGCTTCGGGCGATCGACCTGCTCGAGCACGCCAACGCCTCGCTCGAACCGCACGTGCGCGGGCTCTTGAACCACGCCGACGAAAGGGTGCAGGAACGCGGGGTAAAGGTGCTGCAGCAGCTCGGCTTGAAGACAGCGGGCAAAGAGCTGGAAGCGCTGGTGGCCGAAGGGATGCGGCGCCCGCGCGATGAAGCGGTGTGGGCGCTGGCCCGGCTGCACCCCGACCGCGCGAAGATCGTGCTGCCTCCGCTGCTGAACAGCTCGGACGTGGGCGATCGCTGCGCGGCGATTGGCGCGCTGCTGTCGTTGGTGAAGGAAGAGCACGTGTCGCCCGCGGCGCAGGTGCTGGACGCGTTGCTGAAGCGGGGGGCGAACGCCCCGACGATGGAAAGGCGCGAGGTCGCGAAGCTGCTGGGCCGCTTGAAAGACGAAGGGCTGGGGCAGGGGCTCGGGCGGTACCTCGAAGACGCCGATGGCACGGTGCGAAGGGTCGCGATCGCGGCGGTGGGGGCGGGCCAGTACACGAGCCTGGCGCCGCGGCTGTTGCGATTTCTGACCTGGCCGGAAGATCGCCGGGCGGCCCGTGAAGCGCTGGCCGCGTTGAAAGACAACGCCGTGCCCCTGGTCGCCCAGGCGCTGGATGATCGCAGCCGCGCGCTGCAGCTTCGCTTCCAGCTTCCGCGCGTGTTGCGGCAAATAGGAACTCCGGCGGCGTTCGACGCGCTGCTGTTCTCGAACGCGATCGACGACGCCTTTCTGCACTACCGGGTGGGGGTGGCGATGTCGCGGCTGCGCGATGACCACCCCGAGCACCCCGTCGACCGCCAGCGCGTGGTCGAAGCGCTGGGCCGCCGGCTCGAGACGTGGCGCCAGCTGTCGCAGACGCACGTCGACTTGAAGGCCGCGCTCGGCTCCGAGGCGCTGATCACCCGCGCAGTCGGCGATCGGCTCGATCAGTCATTCGAGCTTTCTTTCTGGCTGCTGGGCCTCACCCACGATGCGAAGGCGATGCGCCGCGCCCATGCGCACCTCGCCGGCAACGACGTGCGCCGAAAGGCGTGGGCGATCGAGCTCGTCGACGCGGTGCTGACGCCAGAAGAAAAGGCGCTGGTGCAGGACCAGATCAACACCCACCACCGGCTGCCCAAGGTGGGCAACAAGACGCACGCCGACGCGCACCTGAAGTCGCTGTGCAGCAGCGAAGATCCCGTGCTTCGGGCCTGTGCCCGGGGGGCGGCGCGCGGCCGCGGGTTGTGGCCGCTGAAGCTGAAGGAGGACGACATGGCCGATGTGACGACGAAACGGTTGTTCGCGCTGGAAGGCGTCGAGATCTTCGCGCAAAGCGACGTCGACGATCTCGCGGCAGTGGCCGCCGTCGCGAAAGAACAGCAGTTCAAGCGCGGTGACTTCGTCTACCAGGTGGGCGACCCGGGGGACGCGCTGTACGTGATCCTCGAAGGCGCCGTCGAAGCGCGGCGCGAGGGTGAACTGCTGCTGCGCATGGGGGCGAAAGAGGCCTTTGGCGATCATTCCCTCTTCGACGGAGCGCCCCGCGTCACCGACATCGTCGTCCTCGAGCCCGTGACGGTGCTGGTGATCGACCGCCGCGATTTCCTCGACCTGTTGGGCGACCGCCCCGAGCTGTTGCGCGGCGTCTTCAAGATGATGAGCCGGCAGCTCAAGTCGATGGTGATGGATTTGACGCAAGCGCGGCGCGCGACCACGGGTGAGATTCCGCGCGTCGGTTAACGGTGCAGCAGGTACCAGACCAGCGCGCCGCCGAGACCCAACACCAGCAGCACGAGCCCGGCACTTCGCAGCTTGTTCGTGACCTGCACCGGCACGAATGCCGCGTCGAGGTCCGTCTTCGGGACGTGGTGCTTCCTTTCGAGGTCCGTCGGGCGCGACGGCGGTGACAGCTGGGGGGTCGGCAGCTTCGGCCGCGCGCGTCGCACGGCCCCGCGATCATCGAACTGATGGAAGGTGGTCGGGCGGGTCGACGCGCTCTCGTCGAGATCGATGGTCGGCCCGCGATCGAGGCTCTTCAAATAGGCCGAGAACCGCGCGCGCGCCTCCTTCACGCCGGGCCGGCGCGCTGCCTCGAGCGACATCATCTGAAAGACGAGCTGGTCGAGCTCGGGCGCCACCCGGGGGTCGACGTCATGCAGGTGGGGCGGCGGGCCTTCCATCTTCCGGGTGATCACGTCGAAGGCCGAGTTGCCGATGAAGGGCAGGCGATCGCCCAGCAGGCGAAATGCGATGCCGCCGGTGGCGTAGATGTCGGCAGCGGCGCTGACCTCGCGGCCCACGATCTGCTCGGGCGACATGTAGTCGGGCGTGCCGATGATCGAGCCGGGGCGGGTGGGGCGCACGTCGGTGCGGCGGTCTGCGACGCGCGCGAGGCCGAAGTCGAGCACCTTCAGGTGGCGCTTCCCGTCGGGCAGCATCGCGAGGAACAGGTTCGACGGTTTCACGTCGCGGTGAATGATGCCGTGTTCGTGCGCAGCGCCCAGGGCGCCCAGAAGCTCGTCGAGCAGGTTCAGCGTCTCGCGCATCGTGGGCTTGCCGCCGTAGTGCAGCTGTTCTTCCAGCGACAGCCCGTCGAACAGTTCCATCACCAGGTACGGTTGGCGGTTGGGCAGCACTCCAAAATCCAGGATGTCGATGATGCCCGGGTGGCGCAGCGCGCTCAGCGCCTTGGCCTCTTCGATGAGCCGAAGGATGTACTCGGGCTGATCGGCGAACTCGGGCTTGAGCACCTTGAACGCGGCGCGCTTGCCCGTCTTGACCTGCACCGCCTGGTAAACGATTCCCGCGGCGCCCCGGCCCAGCAGCCCTTCAATCTGGAAGCCGCTGACCTTCGTGTGGAGCAGCGGATCCTTGGCGATGCCCGGGTAGCTTGGCGCTGTCTCGTCGTCCGGCCGCATGGGCGACACGCGTTCCGTCGTATCGCCGGGCTTGGGTCGTCGAGGGGGCATCTATTCGCGCTTGATCCACTTTATCGCTGACGGTGGAGGCGCGTGCGCCAGCAACCGCGCGACGAGCGCCGACGCGGTCGTCTCGACCACCAGCGCTGTCTTCAGGGTTGGAGGAATGAAGCCTTCCTCGAAGCCCCTGCGAATCTGTGCCTCGAGGGGATCCCAGTAGCCGCCGACGTTCAACAGGCCGACGGGTTTGCTGTGAAGGCCGACCTGCGCCCAGGTGAGGATCTCGAAGAGCTCGTCGAGCGTGCCGAAGCCGCCGGGCAGGGCGATGAACGCGTCCGACAACGCTTCCATCTTTGCTTTGCGTTCGTGCATCGACTCGGTGAGGTGCAGGGTGGTGAGCCGCGGGTGCGCGAACTCGGCGCGCGCGAGCCCATGGGGCAGCACGCCCGTCACCGCCTGGCCGCCCGAGAGCACGCCGTCGGCGACGGCGCCCATCAGGCCCGACTGTGCTCCGCCGTAGACGAGGCCGAGCCCGTTCTTCGCAAGCTCCTGCCCCAGCGCGAGCGCGGCCTCGCGGTAGAGGGGCTTCGTTCCATCACGCGACCCGCAGTACACGCCGACCCACTTCAACTTCTGTTCGTTCAAAGGCTCAGCCTCCCCGTTCCCGCGAGCACCGTCAGCACCGCCGCGACGAAGAGCAACACCGGCGCCATGGTCTGGAACCGCGCCTTCGAGCCCCGCATCATGAAGCCACACGGCAGGCCGCCCAGAAAGCCACCGAGGTGGCCCGCGCCGCTGATGCCGGGGATGAGGCTCAATACGGCAATCTGCGCCAGCCACACGCCCAGCTGCCGACGGCCCGCCTTGCTGACGACGGGCACCATCAAGCCGGCCCAACCGATGATCATCCCCGACGCACCGACGGTCGGCTGGTCGAAGTTCCAGACGAGCACGGCGATGGCGCTGCCCAGCGCGCCGACGATCGAGGCGACGATGAAACGAAACGTGCCCACCGCGCGCTCGACATCGCGGCCCAGCGACATCACGGCCATCATGTTGAAGCCGAGGTGAATCGGCCCGCCGTGGACGAAGACGAACGACAGCGGCCGCCACCACTGCCCCTGCTTGACCAGCGGGCCGTACAGCCGCATCGCGTCGACCAGCTGGTCGTCCAGCACGAACGCGTCCAACAGAAACACGAGCACACAGCAGGCCAGCACCGCGTAGCTGACATACGGAACCGGCACGGGTGGGGCGGTTGGCTCGACCGGCTCGGGAATCACGGGTGGGTGACGACCGTGTCGTGAAGCCAGTTGTGATCATCCTGGGTCGGGTAGTCGAGCGTGTAGTGAAGGCCGCGGCTCTCTTTGCGGCGCGTGGCGCACTCGACGATCAGCAGCGCGACGTCGGCGATGTTTCGCAGCTCGACCACGTCGCGGGTGAGGTTGAAGCTCCAGTAGTACTCGCGGATCTCTTCGCGCAGCAGGTCGAGCCGGCGGCGTGCGCGCATCAGGCGCTTCCCGGTGCGGACGATGCCGACGTAGTTCCACATCAAGCGGCGAATCTCTTCCCAGTTGTGGCTGACGACGACGCTCTCGTCCGACGCGACGGCGGTGCCGGGATCCCACTCGGGCAGCGGCTGGGGCGCGGCGACGGTCTTCACTTCTTCGGCCCCCGTCACGGCTGCGCGGTAGCCGAAAACGAGCCCTTCGAGCAGCGAGTTCGAGGCGAGGCGATTGGCGCCGTGAAGGCCGGTGCAGCTGACCTCGCCGATCGCGAACAGGCCGGGAATCGAGGTCTGCCCTCGCAGGTCGGTGACGACGCCGCCGCACATGTAGTGGGCCGCGGGCACGACGGGAATCGGCTGCACCGCCATGTCGATGCCGAACTCTTTGCAGGTCGCGTAGATGTTCGGGAACCGATCGACGAGGTACTTCCTGCCCAGGTGGGTCATGTCGAGCACGACGTGGTCATCACCGGTCAGCTTCATCTCGGCGTCGATCGCCCTCGCCACCACGTCGCGCGGGGCCAGCGCTCCCATCGCGTGGTACCGTTCCATGAACGGCGCGCCCGACTTGAGGCGCAGCCGGCCGCCTTCGCCGCGGAGCGCTTCAGAGATCAGGAAGCTCTTCGCCTCGGGGTGAAAGAGGCAGGTCGGGTGGAATTGGTAGAACTCCATGTTCGCGATCTGCGCACCGGCCCG
>JAYUXE010000281.1:0-2227 GCA_043753165.1 Archangiaceae bacterium
GGCATGACCACCGGGAAGAGCCGTGGACGCGCGTGACAAGCCGTTGGGACGCAAGGCGTACTTCAAGATTCCGCACCTGCCGGGGTCGAGGACGGGGAAGGCCGACCGGGTCGCTCCGGAAGAGCTGGTGCGGCGGTGCACGGTCGAGGCGCGCGATGGCGAAGAGGTGATCGTGCAGGAAAAGCTCGATGGCTCGTGCGTCGCAATCGCGAAGCTGAAGGGCGGGGTGATTGCGCTGGGTCGTGAAGGCGTGCGCGCGTCGGATTCGCAGAACCCGGGGCGGCAGAAGTTCGCGCGGTGGGTCGAGGGCGAGGCGGCGATGCTCGGTTCGATTCTTCGCGATGGCGAATGGCTGGTGGGCGAGTGGCTCGCGCTCGCGCACGGCACGCGGTACCAGCTGACGCATGTGCCGTTCGTCGCGTTCGATCTCTTTTCGGGCGGGGTTCAGGTCGCGTTCGAGGTGCTGCGGGCGCGCATCGGTGCCTGTCTTCCGCTGCCGAACCTCGTTCACCGGGGCGGCCCAATCTCCGTCGAGGCGGCGCTGGCGTTGCTCGGCTCGCATGGTGCGCATGGAGCCGTCGACCCCGTCGAAGGGGCGGTGTGGCGGGTGGAACGCGCGGGCGAGGTGCGATCGATGGCGAAGGTCGTGCGGATGGAGAAGGTCGACGGGGCGTTGCTGCCCGAAAATTCCGGGCTGCCTGCGGTGTGGAACGCGTGATCACGTTCATCACGGGCAATGGGTGGAAGCACGCCGAAGCGAAGCGGCTCCTGTCGGGGTTGGACGTGGCGTGGGCGCGGCTGACTTTGACGAAGCCCGATTCCGAGCTTTTGGAAGAGGTGGCGTCAGCGCGCGTGCGCGATGGGTTTCGGCAGTTGGGCTCGCCGTGCTTCGTCGAGAACACGAGCCTCGCGCTCGACTCGCAGCACTTCACGGGCGCGCAATTCAAGCGGGCCCTGAAGGAGCTCGGGGAAGCGGGGTTCGCGTCGCGGTACGGAGGGGCTCGCGGGCTGACCCGCGTGGTGCTGGCGTACACGGCCGATGGCGTGCAGGTGCAGATCTTCGAAGGGCAAATCGAGGGTGAGCTGTTGAAGGTGCCGCGAGGCGCGGGTGGCTACGGGTGGGATCGTTTGTGGGTGCCCGAAGGCTACCGGCAGACGCTGGCCGAGCTCGCCGAGTCGAAGGATGTGGTGAACATGCGGCAGGCGCCGTTCATCGAGCTCGCGTCGATGGTGCGCGGCGACGCGGTGGGCGGGATCTTCGAGTCGCACGTCACGGTCGCGGTCTGTGATCCGGTCGCGTTCGCCGCGCAGTGCGAGGCCTTGAAGGTGAAGTGTTTGTGGATCGAGCAGACCGGCGAACGGCCCGTGCAGCCGATGACTGCGTCGTTTCATCACGGCGTTTTTCGCGACGCGATGTTCTCGATGCAGGCCCAGGCGCAGCACCTGGCGCGGGCGGGGTTCAGCGTCCTTCGAATGAAGCTCGAGGCCGTGGGCCGGCATCGCGATGTTCCGCAGACGGACGCAGAAGCGTCGCGCACCCCGAAGTCGAACTACTTCGAGCACCACGCGAACGTCGGGCTGTTGCCGGGGACGGATGAGGTCGAGCTCGCAGAGGCGTGCCGCGCGCTCGGGGCGCACTTCTCACGGAACGCGCGAAAGGTGGATGTGGCCGAACGGTTCGTCACGATGCGGAGCTACGGCGTCGGACAGCTCACGGCGAACGCACGATTCGAGCCGGTGCTCGCGCTGTTCGATTCGCGCGGGCTGCCGGTGCGGAACAAGGTCCGCGAGTACACGGTCTACGACTCGGCGCTCGAGGTTGATCGCGGGTGGATGGCGTCGTGAGCCTGATCGACACGTTCCTTTCGCAGCTGATGCGGTCGCCGCTCGCGCCGCGCATCATCCTTCGCGGCAGCCAGCTCACCGCGCGCTGGGTGCCGGGCCGCATCGCGCAGGATCTCGACTTCATCGTCGAAGGCGAATGGACGATTCCCACGCTGACAGCGGCCGCAGAGGCGCTGCTCGCAAGCCCGCTGACGGCCCGACTCGAGCCCATCTGGGCCGAGACGCCGTGGCCCGGCCTGCGATTGCACCTCAAAGAAGGCGCCGAAACGCTGCAGGTCGACATCGCCTTCAATGAGCCGCTGGGCGTGCCGGCCGAGCTGACGGACTTTCGCGGCGTCGCGATTCGCGCCGTCGGCCCCGAGATGATGGTCGGCTGGAAGAT
>JAYUXE010000282.1:0-2223 GCA_043753165.1 Archangiaceae bacterium
TGGGTTGCGCGCGCCCATCGCCACGCTCCACTCGAACGCCGCTTCGAAGATCGCGCGCGACGGCACCACCACGCCATTGCCCAGCCCCGTGGTCTCGCCGCCTTCGTCCAGCGCCCGCCGCGTCAGCTCGAGCAGCGTCAGAAACGGCGGCAGCGTCTGCTTGTAGGCGGTGCCACCCACCGAGACCTCACCGGGGCTCAGCAGGCACGGCAGGGGCGAAGACGACCTGCGCGAGTACGAAAGCGAACGGCCGTCATCCGCGACCACGATCTTCACGTCGCCCGCGAACTTTTCCCACCGCCAGGCGCCCGGGTCGATTGCTGGAACCGCCGCGATGGTTCCCTTCTCGAGCACCCGCACCTTCTTCGACATCGCCGTCAACCCGCCCAGCAGCTTCGGAACAGCTTCTGCGTCCTTCACCCACTGCCTCCCGCACCGCGCGCTCGCTTCAATCAGGCCTGCGAGCTCGATCGTCAGCAACGGGTGAACCAACCGCGCCGGCCTCGCGAGGCTGACGACGGCCAGCTCAACCTCCGCGCCGCTGAGCCGGGTGAAGCAGAGCTCGAAGTGCGCCTCGTGCAGCGACACCTCGGCCGTCGCGTCGCCCGCCTGCAGCGCCGCCACCGCATCAATCAGCGCCGGCACCACCTGCGCCAGCGGCTCTTCCCCTGCGCCCGCCAGCAACTCGACCCCGTCGAGCTCGAGGCCGAACGCATCCAGCGGGCTGTCACCCGATGGCTCTCGTTTCCATTGTTGGCCCAGCCGAAAGCGGATCACGGCCCCTCGTCGCTTGCGTTGACAAGCCAGCTTAGCGCTGCGTACCATCCGCGTCTCTCACGGGGCTTGCTTCCAAGTCTCTGATATGACTGAGAAATCTTAACTATCCAACGTTTTGAGCGAGCTTGTTTGAGCCGCGGGGACACATGACTTTTTACGAGGCTGCACTGCGCGTCCTGGAGGATGCGGGCACGCCGTTGACGAACATCGAAATCACGCAACGGTCTGTCGAGAAGAACCTGCTGTCGCACGTGGGCAAGACGCCCGAGATGACGATGCTGGCTCGGCTGGCGGCGATGGCGCGCCGTCCGCGCGACCGCAAGGTGATCGTCACCGCCAAAGACACCTTTGCGCTGGCCGACTGGATGCTGGCGGAAGACGCAGCGGCGCTCGCGACCACCGGCGTGATCGAGCCGAACCCGGAAGAGGCGATGCCGCCCTACCGGCCCAGCGAGCGCCACCCGGAATCGAAGCCCGAGTTTGCGCGTGGCGCAGGCCGCGGCGAACGCGATCGCGAACGGGGCCACAAGCGCCGCGACCGCGATGACGATCGCAAGAAGAAGTACCCGCCCATCGCCGAGGTCGTGTTCGAAGTTCTTTCCGAGGCCGAAGGCTGCACGCTCACCACGGTCGACCTGCTCGCGAAGGCGCGCGAACGCGAGCTGATCAGCGACGAGCTTCAGCTCGAGCAGGTGTTGCTCGCGCTCGCCGATGACAACCAGAAGCGCATCGACGCGGGCCGGCGTCCCCAGTTCCACTACGACAAGCCCTCCGAAGGCACCGCCTCGTTGCGCGTCGACGCCGGTGGGGAAGCGCCGGTTGCCGAGCTGCAGCAGGCGTTCTGCCAGGCCGCCGGCATTCCGTTCGAGAACGGCCGCGCCGTCATTCGCCGCGAGCGCGAGCGCGACCGCGACCGCGCTGCCGTTGCTCCCGGCGTCGCTGCGGTGTCTGCCGAAGACGCGACGCTCGGGTCGACCGCGAAGCACGCCGTTCGCGACGCCAGGCGCGCCGTGGCCAGGGTGCTGCGCACGAAGCTCGCCGAGTTCGACGTGTTCACCTTCGAGAAGTCGGTGGTCCGCATGCTTCACGGCCACGGCTTCCGCGAGCTCAAGGTCGCCAAGCGCAGCAAGGAAGGCCAGGTGCTCACCGCCCGCCGCCGCGACGGCAGCCTCGAGCTGCGCGTCGCCGTGCGCGTCATCAAGGGCAATCGCCCGGTCGAGCGCCGCGACGTGCAGGATCTTCGTCGCGACCTCGGCAACTACGGCGCGAACCTGGGTCTCATCTGCAGCCCCGGCGAGCCGCGCGGCGACGCCAAGTCCGAAGCGCTCTCGGGCGCGCTCGTGATGCTCTGGTGCGGTGAAGGCCTCGCCGACAAGTTCTTCGAAGCCCACGTCGGCGTGAACGTGCAGACGCTGGAGCTCTACGAAATCGACGAGGCATTCTTCG
>JAYUXE010000283.1:0-5388 GCA_043753165.1 Archangiaceae bacterium
CGCTGCCACCCCTGCACTTGGGCCACTGCGAGACACACTGTCCCGAAAACAGGTCGGTTAGAGTCGGCCTCGCTTTGAGCCCCCTGCTCCTTCTCGTCCTCCTCGCTGCCCCCGCCGAGCTCTCGCCCGAGACCCAGCTCACGCTGTTGTCGTTGAGGAAAGACGAGCGGGCGAGGCTCGAAAAGGCGATTGGCCCCATCGACGAGATGCCGCTGTACCGCGCCCAACTCGAGCTCGACCCCGTCAAACGCCTGGTGACCGGCAAGGTGTTCATCACCTACGTCGCGCGCAAGGTGCCGCTGCGAGAGCTGTACCTGCGCATCAACGCAAACCAGCAGGAAGCGCGGGTGAAGCTCTCGAACGCGACGGTCAACGGCCGCCCTATGGTGCTCGAGCAGCCCGAGCCGACGCTTTACCGCGTGAAGCTGGATCCCGTGGCCGAGCCCGGCACGGCAGCGACCATCGAAGTCCGCCTCACCGCCAAAGTTCCCCCTGCGCAGGCCGACAGTGACTCGCTGGCCGTGTCGAAGGTCGGCAATGATCGCGGCGGGGACTACGGCGCGTTCGCCGCTGCTCCAGAGATTGTCAGCCTGACGGGCATGCTGCCCGGCGTGGCGCCCATGAATAAGGACGGCGATCCGTCGCCCGGCCCCACGGGCATCGGCGACCTCGGCGACTTCGAGCTCGCGAACTGGTTGATCAACGTGACGGTGCCGGGGATGTGGACGGTGGTCGCTCCGGGGAATGCGCTGGGCGATGTGCCCGAGCCGGGCGGGAAGACGCGCTTCACGTACGCCATCGCTGCAGCCCGCGACTTCGTGCTCTTCGCGACGAAGGGCTACGAGGTGTCGACGGGAAAGGTCGACGACATCACCGTCGAGAGCCGCTACCTCACCGCCGACAAAGAGTCGGGCAAGCGCGTCTTCAAGTACGCGATGGACGCGCTCACCGAATTTCAGAAACGCTTCGGCCCGTATCCGTACACGACCTTCCGCGTGGTGCAGGCGCGGCTGAACGGCGGCGCGGGCGGCATGGAATTCCCCGGGCTCGTCACGGTGAGCACGGCGCTGTACCGCGGCGCGGCCGACCCACTTGCCGCCCTGGGCATGCCCGGCCTCGACTCGCTGGCCGGGCTCGACAGCCTGCTCGGGGACTTGAAGCCGATGATGGAATCGACGCTCGAGTTCACCGTCGCGCACGAAGTCGGGCACCAGTGGTTCGCGATGATGGTCGGCAGTGACGCGATCAACGAGCCGGTGGTCGACGAACCGCTGACGCAGCAGGCCGCGCTGCTGTACCTCGAATGGAAGAAGGGAAAGCCGGCGGCGGACACCATGCGCAAGGGCCAGCTGACGGGCGCGTTTCACATGATGCGAATGATGGGGCACGACGACGCGGCGGCGAATCGCCCGACGTCCGAGTTCATCGGCAACAGCGACTACGCGGCGCTGATCTACGGCAAGGCGCCCCAGTTCTACGACCAGGCGCGGAAGCTCGTCGGTGACGAGAAGTACCTGAAGGCGCTGCGGACCTACGCGGACACCTACCGCTGGGGCATTGCGCGGCCCGACAGCTTCACCCAGGTGCTCGCAAAGATTTCGCCGAGCCACGCCCGGCCGCTGGAAAAGCTGCGCAAGCACTGGTGGGACGAAGCGCACGGCGACGAAGACCTCGGCAAGCCGGATCTCGCGGGCATGCTCGGCGGCGCCGGCATCGGCGAAATGAACAAAGACACGATGCGGATGCTCGAGGAAGCGATGCGGGCCCTCGAGGGCATGGGCAACTGACCCGTCAGGGCTTCGGCTGTGCGAGCCCGCGTTCGATGACGAGCTTCACCCACGTGATCATCAGGTCGTGGCGCGGCGGCTCGACGAGAAACGTGGGCAGCGACGTCTCTGGATCCGTCCACACGATGTACGTGAGCTTCGTGCGCCCGTCGGGCAGCGGCTCGAAGTCCCACGTGCAGCGCAGCTTCTTCAACCGGACGTGGTCGTCGAGCAGCGGCGGGTCGAGCTCGGGCGCGAGGTCGACGAGCACGCGGCACACGCCCTTGTCCGTCTTCACCCGCTTCGTCCGCACGGTGTAGTCGCGGTCGCTGATCACGGGCGCTTTGATCTGATCGTAGGTGACGCGCTCGTTCTCGGATTCCGAGATGAGCTTCCGCGTCTTCAGCGACGGCTCTTTGGGATCCCGCTTCGCCGTGCCGAAGGCTCCCGCGCACAGGGCGTCGGCCGGCACTGCGACCGTCGTGGTGGCGCGGAGCTCGGCATAGGGCGAACCCTCGACCGCGCGCGCATCGAGGGTCACCCCGTCTTGCGCCTTCACCTGCTTCCATTCGGGCGCCGCGAGCAGCAGCAGTGACAGCAGCGCGTTCAATCGAACAGCGCCTCGACGAACTCTTTGGGCTCGAAGGGACGCAGGTCGGCGACCTTCTCACCGACGCCCGCCCACGCGACGGGCAGCTTGAGCTCGTCGCAGATGCCGATGATGACGCCGCCCTTCGCGGTGCCGTCGAGCTTGGTGAGCGCGATCGACGTGAGGCCGACCGCGTCGTGAAACTGCCGCGCCTGCGCGATCGCGTTCTGGCCGTTGGTCGAGTCGAGCACCAGCAGCACCTCGTGCGGCGCGCCAGGCAAGGCCTTGTCGATCACCCGCTTCACCTTCTTCAGCTCGTCCATCAGCGTGACCTTGGTGTGCAGCCGGCCCGCCGTGTCAGCGAGCACCAGGTCGGCGCCCGTCTCTTTGGCGAGCTTGATCGCCTCGAAGATCACCGACGACGGATCCGAGTCTTCCTTTCCTTTCACCAGCTGGGCCTTTGCGCGCTCGGCCCAGACGTCGAGCTGCTCGGCCGCCGCGGCGCGGAAAGTGTCGCCCGCTGCCAGCACGACCTTCTTTCCCGACGCTGTCGCCTTTGCCGCGAGCTTGCCGATGGTCGTCGTCTTCCCCGCGCCGTTGACGCCCACCACCATGATGACGTGCGGGGGCCCGCCGCCCGAGAGCGTGTGCGACGCGCGCAGGTCGACGATCTTCGCCACCTCGGCGCGGATCACGTCCTTGAGCTTGTCCGCGCTCGCGAGCTCGTTCTTCTTCGCCTTGTCGCGGGCGAGCGTGACCAGCCGTTCGGCCGTCTTCACCCCGATGTCGGCGGTGAAGAGCACCTCTTCGAGCTCGGCGAGCACCGCCTCGTCGATCGCCCGCGGCGCGCCGCCGAAGAGCCCGTTGAGGCGCGACATGAAGCCTTCGTTTTTCGTCTTCTGAAGCCCGGCCGACAGCGTCTGGCCCGCCTGCGCCTGGCTGCGCAGCTGCTCTTGCGCCGCAGCGGCTGCCTTTGCTGCCTCCGCGTCGGCCCGCGCCTTTGCCGCCGCCTCGGCCTCGAGCCGCTTGCCCTCTTCGCGCTCGGCCTCGTGGCGCTTCTTCTCTTCGGCCTCGGCGCTCTTCTGCGCCTGGTAGGCCGCCTTCTTCGCGGTCTCTTCCTGCTCTTTGAGCTGCTGCAGCTGCGCAGCGATCGCGGCCTTTGCCTGCTCGTCGCCGCCCTTCGCCTCCGCTTTGAGCGCCTCGCGCTTGCGGCGCGCCTCGTCGGCCTGCTTGCGCGCAGCCTCTGCCTCGGCCAGCCGCAGCACCTCGGCCTCGCCCGCTGGCAGCACCACCTTCGGCGCTTCGACCAGCGGCGCGGTCGAGGTCTGCCCCGGCAGCGTCTTCGGCTCGGCCGGCAGCGCGGGCTTCGACTTGAAGAACAGCTGGCGCGCGACGAACACCAGCAACAGCAGCGCGAAGACGGCGATGACGATCGTGAGCACCGTGCCCTCGAGGCCCCCGACGCCGGTCTGCACCTCCTGCACGGGAGGAATCGTCAGCTGGGCCAGCAAGGGCAGGGGCATTGGTGAAGGCGCTTACTTCAGCGCTACTCACTTGTGAATCGCAGCGGGTATAAGCGCCCGATGCGTTCCCTTCTTCTCGCGTGCGTTCTGTGCTGCAGCAGCTGCATCGTCCCGGCGCCCTCGAACGAAGCGGCCCCTCAGCAACAGCTGCGGCCGCAGGTCGCCAACGCGCCGCCCCTGCAGATGAAGAGCGGCGCGAACCTCGGAGACAAGATCGAGATCACCGGGCTCGTCGTGCAGCCGGGCGTCGCGGCGCCGGGCGAGTCGGTCAAGGTCAGCGCCTTTTACAAGGTGCTCGAAGAGACCACGGTCGACTACCTGGTCTTCGTGCACGTCGAAGACGTCGACGGGAAGATCGATCGCCTCAACGCGGATCACCCGGCCGCCGGCGGCACCGTGCCGACCAGCAAGTGGAAGAAGGGCGAGACGATTCGCGACGACTTCCAGGTGTACGTGCCGCCCGCGATGACCGTGCGCGGGCTCAACATTCTGATGGGCTTCTGGGATCCGAAGACGGACGCGCGGCTGCCGCTGAAGAACGTCGACGCCATCAAGCACGATGGCCAGAACCGGATCTTCGTCGGGACGATTCCGGTTCAGCAGCCGTGACAGCTATTCCCAGTTGATGAGCAGCTCGTACGTCGACTTGTAGCTCTGCCACTGCGGAGAATAGGTGCCGTACGAGAGCTTGATCATCCAGTCGCCGGCGGCGTTGAGCGCCTCGGTGCGCAGCTCCTCGTGGAACGTCAGGTCGGGCGAAGATCCGAACAGCGCGCCGTCGGGCTTGAAGACCTCGACCTTCGAGTCGGTGCTGTAGCTGCCGGTGACGCCGTAGCGGGTGCGCACGCGCAGGTGGCGGCCAAGCTCGGCCTCGGTCACCGACAGCTTGAAGAAGTCGACGTCAGTGCCCGAGGAGAAGCTCGCGCTCTGCAGCAGCGGCAGGCTGGCCACGGCAAAGGCGGTCTCTTTGCTGTCGTTGGGCTCCAGCTCGGTGGTGCGCACGAGCGAGCTGATGCTGAAGGTGTAGTTGAAGCCGCCCGCGCCCGTCGGGTCGAAGACCACGAAGTAGCCGGGGGTCGAGTACGGGGTGAAGGTGTAGCTGTTCACCAGCGGCACGTTCTGCCCGCCGAACTTGCCGGTGCTCGACATCACCGCCAGCATCGGGTGCCCGACCGGAGCGCCCACGCCGCCGGTGCTGGTGACCGACGCGAGGACCTCGCCGCTCGGGCCGCTGGGCTGGAACTTGTACTCCGCCGAGCCATAGGGCTGGGGGAACGCGCCGATGATCGGCGTGCCCGCGTCGACGCCCTGCTCGTTGAGCTCTGCGAAGTCGAACAGCTGGGGGAAGAGGAAGCTGCGCTCGCTGGGGCGGCCGTACTGGTTGATGACGCGCAGGTCGCGCATGCCCAGCGGCGAGTCGATGTCTCCGGTGACCAGCAGGTCGACCTGCCGCGGCCGCACCTCCTGCACCACGATCATCGAGCTGGGCGTCGAGGTCGCCCGCACGCCC
>JAYUXE010000284.1:0-5380 GCA_043753165.1 Archangiaceae bacterium
CGGGCGAGCACGTTCTTGGCGCGCAGTGAGAAGACATCGCTTTGAATCGCGCGAAAGGTTTGCAGGTCGTGCTTCGGCGTTTCTTTGAGCAGGAAGGTGATGCGTTCGGCGCGGTAGCTGGGCGCTGCATCGACGTTCGGCGTCACGAACCCTTCGGCGCCGGGGTCGACCATGAGGTTGTTGGCGTGCACGTAGAAGCCGTCGTCGCCATCCATCGCCCAGGGCAGCTCTTCGCCTTTCGCCCAGTGCGTCCACTCGTACTTCGAGAGCCAGCCGGGCGTCGGAAACGTGCCGCTGAGGGCTTCGTGCACGGGCACGTCGCCCGAGAGGAAGGTGCCGATGTGGCCGTCGATGTCGGCGACCGTCCACGTGTTGAAGGTGGCGGGAAGGCCAGCGATGACGGCGCCCATCTCTTTCGTCGTCTGAGCGCGGTTCATCGCGAGCAGCACGTCCATCGATCGTTCCATCCCCTCTGTCTTCCAGCGAATGCTCAGCAGCGGCGAGCCGGGCGGGAAGAGCCTGGGGTGAAGGTCGTTGAAGACGGGGCCGTGGCAGGTGCGGCGCATCACGACGACGTGCTCTTTCATCGCGCTGCCTTCGCGAACGTTGATGTGCTCTTCGCGGGTGCTGATGGGGCACGGCTCTTCGGTGTCGGTGACGACGCGGCCGGGCTGCGCGGGGTCGACCTTTTCGATCAGCAGGTCGATGACGTCGGCGACGGTGCTGGTGATGCCCCAGGCGACGTGGCCGTTGTGGCCGGCGAGGACGTAGGGAAGCCCGGGCACGGTGACGCCGATGACGTCGAGGTCGGGGCCGATGAGGTGGACCTGCACCATGATCGACGGCAGCAGGTGGGTGAGGTGCGGATCATTGGCGACCATCGGCTTGCCGCTGACGGTGCGATCGCCGCTGACGACCCACGCGTTCGACGCGCCCATCATCGCCATCGGGTCGACGCCCAGGCCCTGGTTGGGTCGAAGCGCAGCGACTTTTTGAGCAGGCATCTTCCACGGAAACATTCCCTCGAGCTCGGGCGCGATGGCGGGAGGCAGCGGCTTCACGTTCACCGGGCCATGCAGCGTGCGGCCGCCGGCGATGGGCGCGTTCGGGTAGATTTTTTCGGCGCGCTCGAGCCCGACGGACATCGCGAGCAGCAGGCGCGTGCTCTCTTGCGTCCAGTTGTGTGAGACAGACCAGACGTTGAGCAGCCCGACGGCAAGAGAGTCGACCGGTTCCCATGAGGTGGGCTCGACGTCGAGCAGGCGGTATTCCAGCGGCTTGTATCTCGTCATCGCCGCGTTCACGCCGTCGGCAAACGCCTTGAGAATCTGCAGCTGCTCGGGGTTCATCTTGCTGAGCGCGACGCGGGCGCGTTCTTCGATGAGCCAGCCGCGCATCGTCGTGTCGTAGTCGACGGTGGTTTCCGACAGCAGGGGCTGTTCGCCGACGAGCTCGCTGACCTTCCCTTTCGCGAGCCTTCGCATCATGTCCATCTGGAAGAAGCGCGAGCGGCCCTGCACGAAGCCGTTGGCGCGCGCGAGGTCGACGAGGTTCGTGGCTTCGACGTGCGGAATTCCCCATGCGTCGAAGGTGACGGTGACGGGGCCCTTCAAGCCCTGCAGGCGCAGCTGTTCGGTGGCGCCGTCGTCGGGGTGGTCGGGCGAGATGCTGTAGACGAGCAGCGGGCCGGCTGCGCAGCCGGAAGTCAGCAGCAGCAAGAACGCGGCGGCGCGCATCTCGAGGCTCACCAGAACTTGGCGATGACGCGGACGCCGCCGGTGAGCACGTTGGCCGAGCGCGTCCACCGGCCGGGGATGATGTCCTGCGCGCGGTACTGGGCGTAGAGCTGAAGCGGAAGGCCGACGCGAAGAAGGCTGAGGGTCGCTCCGAAGCGGACGATGTTCTTGTCGCCGGGCTGCCAGAGCTTTTCCTTGTCGTAGTTCCAGATGGCGGAATCCGAATACCAGCGACTCTGGCCGACCATCACGTACGAGTAGCTGACGAGCAGCGAGAGCATCGGCGGAAAACTTTTCGCGCGGTCGAGGCTGCGGCCGCTGACGAAGGTCGCGAACGTGGGGCCGAGAAACGGGGCCGCCTCGAGACTCAACGTCGAACCGAACCAATCGCCCGGGTCTTGAACGTACGACGCGCCGACGTAGGGCGCGTAGTTGAGCAGCAGGGGATTCTTGCGGCCCGTGGGCGTCGGCAGCGTCTTCGGGCGAAACCACGAGAAGTAGAAATCGCCGCCGAGGTTGAGGCGCGCGACGCCGTAGCTGTCGACGAGAAACGGCCTGTCCCACGACGCGTGAAGCTCGACGTCGCCGTAACTGTGAAGATCGAACGCGGTGGTGCCGGCGGCGACGACTTCTTCCGGGTCGGGCGGGCGGCCGGTGGGCAGCGCGACCTGCAACGTCCCCGCGATTTTCAAACCCAACCTCTGCGTGAGCCAGAATTCGGGCACCAGCGCGCGCAGGCCGAGAATGACGTCTGCGAACGTGCTGCGGTTGCCGACCCAGCGCGACGGAGGCTTCGGTTGACCCAGGGACCCCGCCCATTCCCAGAAGTCGTCTTCGGTGTATGCGCGGCCGAGCTGGCTCTGAAAGTCGCCCTGCTTCCAGCCGAAGTTCGTCTCGACCGTCGCCTGCTGAATCAGCGGCGCGTAGACGGCGAAGGTGAGCCAGTCGGTGATGCCGTACAGCAGCTGAAACAAAATGCCCTGGTAGAGCGCGGTGGGATTCGCCGAAAGAATTCCCTGCAGACCGCCGCCGGGCTCATAGCGGTAGATGTCTTCGATGAGGCTGCGCGCCTGCCGCTTGCCGTCCCACCGTTTGTTGATGGTCGAGTGCAGGTAGCTGACGTCGAGGGCGAACGTGCCCGCGGGCAAGACGGTGGTCTCGGCGGCGTACGCTGTGGAAGAAGCGGCGAGCAGCAGAACCAGGACGCGCTTCACATGCCCTCGGGTGCGGCGAAGTCGAACGTCTCGAAAGGCTGGCTGGTCGCCGGGACCTGGCCGATGGCGTAGTGCAGCTTCTTCCCGGCGAGCTCCAACACCGCAGCCGTCATGCTGTCGGACTTGTCGACGAGCTCGTCGTCGCCGAGCAGCGCTTCGGCATCGGCGACATTCATCGGCCCGGCCGAGATGCGGCGGGCGACGGCGTCGACGACGCGGCGAGACCGGTAGAAGAAGGTGGACCAGATTTTCTGCGGCACGACGCGCTGGCCGGCGAGGGTCCGCGTGGTGATGTCGTTGGTGTTCAGGCGGTAGGCCGAGCCCGCGATGAGGTCGTCGTCGCCGACGCTCGCGATGCGCGTGCCTTTCGCGTCCACGTCTTCCGGAGCGACCGTGAACACCGAGTCGCCCGACTTGAAGACGTCGGAGTCCAACTCGACCGAACGCATCGTGCCCTTCGAATCGGACACGATGCAGTTCCACCCGTAGACGTGGCTCAGGCCCTTCACGATCTGCACGGCGGCGAGGGTGTCGGGCGCGTTCTCGAGGATGCGGCGGCCGGTGAAGCCGATGGGGACCCCTTTTGCTGAGAGCTTCGCTTTGGAGAGGTCGAGGACCTGGTCGAGCACGCTGCCGACGACCGAGTTGTCGAGCGTGTCAGACGGGTTGCAGGCGTAGCCGACGCCGCGTTCAGACATGCCGACGAGGCCGTACGCGACGCCCGCCCAGCCGACGGTGGCGTACGCGGGCGAGCCGTCGTCCGGGTGATGAACGGTGACCAGCGTGTGTTTGTGGGCGGTGTTCGCGTCGAGCAGGGCGAAGTGATGTGCGAGCAGGGGGCCGGAAGAGGAAGATTTTCCATCGACGGCAAAGGCGATGGGCGGCGGGCGGGTACGGCCGTCGGTCTGAGGCGGGCGGCGCACGCGAGAAGGAATGAGGCCGGCGCCGCGCGTGGTGAAGAGCAGCTCTTCGTCGCGCATGAAGCTGACGTGCGAAGGCGGCGGGGTGGTGACGACGAGCTTGTCGCCGGCGGTGACGACGAGGGTGAAGGTCGCGGCGGGCTCGAGCGCGGCGGGGGGCGTGAGGGTGACGACCAGGGTGTCGGCCGAGGGCTCTTCGAACGTCAGCGACTGCCGGGTGTACAGCTGGCCGTTGAGCGTGAGGCGCAGCGATTCCTGGTCGATGCCTTCGGGGTCCTTGAGCGTGACCTTGATGCGGGTGTCGACGGGAACTTCGACGGCGTTCGCGGCGCCGTCGGCGAGAAACGGGTCGAGCACGCCTTCGCCGGCTTCGTCGATCATCGAGTCGCCGTCGTTGTCGACGCCGTCGGTGGCCGCGCCGGTGAACTCGAGGCGGGTGAGCTGCGGGGCGCGGGAAAGACGAATGGCCAGCGCGATGCCGCGAACCGCGAGCACGGAATCGACAAAGGTGTTGAGCACCAGCACTTCATCGTACGAGAGGCCCGAGCCATCAGAGATGCCGCGCAGCTCGTCGCGCTGGTTCTTGTTCAGCGACTTCTCGATGTTCTTCGCGGAATCCAGCAGCAGCTCGTAGGCGAAGCGCCCGTTCTGGTAGCGCTCGGCTTTGTATTCGTTGAGGAGCCCGGCGATCGTCGGCTGTTCGCGGCCCAAATAGGGGAAGAGCGAGGCGGTGAGCAGCGTCGTGTAGAAGCTGTGAATCTTCGACTTCATCTTTTCGCCGTGCTGCTTGCCGCGCTCGTAGGCGTTGCCGTGCAGGTGAATGATCTCGCGGCGAGGCGGCGGCTGGGTCGGAAGACAGGCGCTGGCGCTGACAGTCAGAAGGGCGGCGAAAGTCGACAGGCGGCGCAAGAGGCCGCCGACCATACACGCGCAGGCTTGCAGCGCACACCACCGCGTTTCGCAAGGGAACACCCCCCTGCCTGAACGAATGGGCGAAAGTTGTTGTAGGAAGCCCAGGCCTTGGACGACGCCGACATCGACGCAACTGCTGGCCTTTTCGAAGCGTGGGCGGCGGGCAAATGGAATGCGGAAGCCGAGGTGCCCGAAGCGCTGCAGCGGTTGGTGATCGCGGCGAAGAAGGCGGTGCTGCGCGCGCGCGATGAAGAGCTGACGCGCGCCCACGAGACGGAAAAGGCGATCGACTTCGCGGCTGATTTCATGGGCCGGCTGGTCATCCAGGGCGACCTGACGCAGGCGGCGATCTCGACCGACAGCCCATCGTTGGGGCTCGCAGCGCTGTACGAGGCGGTGAACCAATCGGCGCACCTGCTGCGTGAGTTCGTGCAGGCGATCAAGTTCGCGGCGACCGAGCTCGGCACAGGCAGCCGTTCGACGCACCAGCTGCTCGAGCAAAGCGCGCACGTGTTGAACACGCACGCGACGACGTCGCAGGGCCTCGCGGCGACGCTGCTGCAACTGGACGCGGCGTCGGGGGAAATCGCGCGCAGCG
>JAYUXE010000285.1:0-5380 GCA_043753165.1 Archangiaceae bacterium
CTGTCGGGCGACGCGCACCACGAGACGTCGCCGGACCCGTCGGGCAGCGGGGTCGTTCGCGCGATCCGGGCTGCGCTGGCCGATGCGCAGCTCGACGGCACCACCATCGACTACGTCAGCGCGCACGGCACGGGCACCGAGTCGAATGACGCGGCCGAATGGTTGGCGGTGCGCACGGCGCTTCCACATCAGCCGCTGATCAGCTCGACCAAGAGCTTCTTTGGCCACGCGCAAGGGGCCGCCGGTGTGATCGAAGTTGCCGCGCTGTTGCTCTGTCTTCAGCACGGCAGGGTGCCGCCGACGTTGAGGGCAAAGCCCGCGCGGGCGGGCGCTCCGGCCGACGCGGTGGCCGACGGGAAGCCGCGGGCGGTGAAGGTTCGCCACGCAGTGAAGCTGAGCGCCGCGTTTGGTGGGGCGAACTCCGCGCTGGTGCTCGGCGAGGCGGCGTGGGAACGCGAAATCGTCGCCCGGCGGCCCGTGTACGTCGCCGGCCTGGGCACCGTCAGCGCGCTGGGCCTCGATGTTCCGTCTCTGGTGGCCGCGTTCGATCGCGGTCAGCGGCTGGAAGGCCCGGTGACGGATCTGGATCTGCGAGCGCTGGTGCGATCGGCTCCGGTGCGCGAGGTCGATTTGTCGGCGCAGTTCGCGACGGCTGCGGCGGCGCTGGCCCTGGCCGATGCGAAGATCAACGTGCGCGGGCCGCTTCGCGATCGCACCGGCATCTTCACCGGCAACGTGCAGATGCCTGCGAAGTCGGTGGACGCGTGCGTGTCGAGCATGGACAAGCGCGGCATTCTCGGAATCGCGGCCGTGCCCTTCACGCACATGGTGCTCAACGCGCCCGCGGGTCTCGCCGCGAAGCTGCTGTCGCTGAAGGGGCCGCTGCTGGTGTTGTCTGCCGGGCGCAGCAGTGGGCTGCTGGCGATCATTCGAGCGGCCCAGCACCTGGCGTCGCGGCGGGATGCAGACGTGATCGTCGCCGGCGGCCTGGACGAGCGCCCGGTGAAAGATGCCGGCCCGTCGGCAGAAGGTTCGGCCTTCGCCGCGTTGACGTGCGACCCGGGCGCAGTGTTGTTGGAAAGCTGGGGCCTCGCTGGGCCCAATGACGCAGCGACGGCGATCGCGCGCGCGAACGCCGGCCCGGTGGACTTCACGTTCGACTGTTCCTTCGCGGGCGGCGCCGAAGCTGCGTCTTCCGCCTTTGCGTTTCTTCTCGCCGCCGCGCGCATTCGCAGCGGCACGGCCCGCCGCGTGCTCGTCGTGAGCGCTGGCGATTCCCTTTCTTGCGCTGCCGTTCTCGCGGCGCCCGGAGCCTGACGACCATGGACAGCGAGCTCGCCCACTACATCGCGCGCCGCACCGACGTGCTGGCGAAGATTCGCCGGATGCTGGTGATCAGCCTGAGCCTTCGCCGCAAGCCCGAAGAGATCGACCCCGACACGTCGCTGTTCGGCACGGGCCTGGGCATCGACTCGATCGACGCGGTCGAGATCCTCGTCGCGATGGAAATCGAGTTCGGCGTGAAGCTTCAGGATCCGATCGATCGCCGCAGGCAGCTGCGCAGCGTCAACGCATTGGTCGACCTCGTGCTCGCGAATGAAGGGGTGCACGCGTGACGGCGGCGATCGAAGCGCTGCGGCACTCGGCTGCCGTCACCCGCATGAACCACGTCCACGCGTTGCGCCTGTCTGGCCCGGGCTCGCACGCCCTGCTCGACGCCGCCACCACGTCGCGGCTCTTCGCGCGCGAGAACCAGATGCTGCAGACGTTGATGCTCGATGCGGAAGGGTTCCCGTTCGCCGATGTCTTCGTCTGCCTCGAAGAAGACGCGTGGGTGGTGCTCGCGGAAGGGCCGACGCTGCCTGCGCTGCGGGCGCACCTGGAACGCGTGCGTGCGACGCGGACGCCCGATGCGGAAGTGCAGGTGACGGATCTGCTCGAGGAAAACGTGCTGTGGAGCATCGACGGGCCCTTCGCGTGGGAAGTCACCGCGGGGCTGCTGGGGCCGGAAGTGCTGGGGGCGCCGTACCTTTCGTTTCTTACGCTGAAGGGCGTGCAGTGTTTTCGGGCGGGCAAGACGGGTGAGTACGGGTACCTGCTGCTGGTGCCGAAGGCGTCGTCGGAAGAGACGTGGCAACGGCTGCTGACCCTGGGGAAAACTCTGGGGCTCGTCGAAGGAAATCTGGCGGCGCTCGACCAGTGCGCCCTCGAGAACTGGCACTTTTCGATTCGGGCGTTGAACGGCGAGGCGCTGATTCCGCACGAGCTGCAGCTGCAGTGGCGCGTCGATGCGAAGAAGGAATTCGAAGGCGTCGAGGCGCTGCGGAAGCGGGTGGCGGAATCGAACGTGCGGCTGACGTGCTTCGTCGCTGCGCAGGCGGTGACGCGCGGCGAGGTGGTGACGCTCGACGGCGCGAAGGTTGGCACCGTGTTGGAAGTGGGGTTCTCGTCGACGCGAAAGGACTGGGTGGGGTGGGCCGTGCTGGACGCGGCGGTCGCCTGGCCGGGCATCTCGAAGTTCCGCGTGGGCGAGTCTTCGATGCGAACGTGCTCGCCGCCAATGATCGACAACCGCAGCTTGTTCGTCGATCAGCGCAAGCACAGCTATCGCACGCGCGGCGAGGCCGAGTTTCCGGCGCTGGTGTCGCGGTGAGATTCGAAGGCCGCACCGTCGTCGTCACGGGGGCTTCTCGTGGGCTCGGTCGATCGATCGCGGCCGGCTTCGCGACAGAAGGGGCTTACGTGTATGCGGCGTATCAGCGCGCGGATGACGAGGCGGCGCAGACGGTGGCGTTGCTGAACGGTCGCGGTGAGGCGCTGAGGTTCGACGTGTCGAAGCCGGCCGAGGTCGAGGCGGCGTTCGCGGCGGTGCACAAGGCGCGCGGGCGCGTCGACGTGCTGGTGAACAACGCGGGCATCAACCGCGATGCGCCGGCGATGCTGCTCGACCCGCCCGACTGGGACGAGGTGATTGCGGTGAACTTGAGCGGCACGTTTCGGTGCTGCCGTGCGGTGCTCGCGCCGATGTTCCACGCGCGGAAAGGGGCGATCGTGAACATCGCCAGCGCGACGGCGATTCGCGCGAACCCGGGGCAGGCGAACTACTCGGCGGCGAAGGCGGGGCTGCTCGCGATGTCACGGACGCTGGCGGTCGAGCTCGCTGCGAAAGGCATTCGGGTGAACTCTGTGATTCCGGGCCTCATCGACGCGGGCATGGTGCAGCGCATGGACCACCGGCGGCTCGAGAAGATGAAGGCGCTGATTCCAATGGCGCGGCTCGGAACCGCCGACGACGTCGCGCGCGCCGTGATGTTCCTCGCCTCCGATGACGCCGCGTACATCACCGGCGCCGAACTGCCGGTCGATGGGGGGCTGATTTTGTGAGGGCCATGACGTCATGATCGCCCACCTGTTTCCGGGTCAGGGGTCGGAAGGTCCGGACATGGCGGGCGACGCGCTCTCACGGCCAGGCCCGGTGCGTGAGCTGGTCGACCGCGCTTCCCGCGCGCTCGAGCTGGACCTCGAAGCACTGCTCGCGCGCGCCGACCCGCAGCTCGCGCGCACCGAAGTCGGCCAGCCCGCGCTGATTGCGATCAGCCTCGGCCTCGCGCTGGAAACGAAAGAGACGCCCGCCGCGACGGCCGGCCACAGCGTCGGCGAGCTCGCCGCGTTCAGCCTCGCCGGGTGCATCAGCCCCGAAGACGCGATCGACTGCGTCGTCGCACGTTCGCGCTTCATGGCGGAGGCCGCTCGAAAGTTCCCCGGCACGATGGCCGCCGTTCGCGCGCGAAACGCCGAAGAGGTCGAACAGGCCCTGGCGATCGGCTCGGAAGCCGGCCAGGTCGAGCTCGCCGCGCACAACGCCCCGGAAGAATGGGTGCTCACCGGTGACCGCGCCGCGCTGGCCGCGATCACCTCGCGCTTCGCCACCGTTCAGCTGCCCGTCACGGGCCCCTGGCACAGCCGCGCGATGTCGGACGCCGCGACGCAATGGCGCCTGTGCCTCGAGCGCCTCACCTGGAAACCGCCCCGCATCCCCGTCGTCGCGAACTCCACCGGGCGGTTCATCCGTGAAGGCGACGACCTCATCCAGCTGCTCGTCGGCCAGCTCACCCAGCCCGTGCGGTGGGCCACCTCGCTGCAGACGCTGGCCGCCGCCGGCATCACCACCTGGAAAATCTTCGGACCCGGCCGCGTGTTGCGGGGCCTGTGCCGCGCGAACCTCGGCAACACCGTGCACGTGGAGCTCAACCCGTGATCGACCCGACGAAGCTCACCCCGATGGCGCTCGACGCCGAGGCCGTTCGAAACCTCATCCCGCATCGTCCGCCGCTGCTGCTCGTCGATGGCGTCGACGGCCTCTGCCTCGACCCGCCCGCCTTGCGCGCGCACAAAATCCTCACCCCCACCGAGCCCGTCTTCGCCGGCCATTTTCCCCAGCGCGCCGTCTGGCCCGGCATCTACACCGTCGAAGGCCTCGCCCAGACCTGCGCCGTCCTCGGGGCCCTGCAGGCCAAAGGGGCTGTTCCCATGACTGCCGCGCTCGCCGCCGCGAACGTGAAGTTCACCTCGCCCGCGTCGCCGGGTGACCGCCTCGACTACCTCGTTCTGTGGACCTTTCGGCTGGACGCGCTGCACCGCTTCGACGTGGAAGCCACAGTCGGTGGCCGGCCGATCGCCAAAGGGACCCTGACCCTCGTGGTCGGCGCGGCGTGAGATTCATCGCTTTGCTGCTGCTGGCCGGCTGCGCCACGCCGCGCGTCGTCTGGGTCGGCCGCGATCCCGAACGGCACGTGCGCGTCGAGCTCGTCTCTACCGGCACATCGCAGTGGCTTCGCATCGGCGACGCGGAAGGCGAGCACTTCGACGCCATCGCCGCAGAAGGCCTCGTCTTCGCCGCCGACGGCGCCACCCTCGCCTACCCTGCGATGCGCGGCGGCAAGTGGTTCATGGTGCGCGCGAAGAACGTGCTCGGGCCGTACGACGCGATCTCCGAGCCGCGCTTCTCGCCCACCGGCACCCGCCTCGCCTTCGTCGTGCAGCTGCCCGACGGCTTCCACACCGTCCTCGACGGCGAGCTGAGCAAAGCCTTCGAACGCATTCAGCCCGGCACCCTCACCTTCAGCGCGAACGCCGAACACTTCGGCTTCGTCGCCTCGAAAGAGGCCTGCGCGATGACCGTCATCGATGGCGAAACCAGCGACTGCCACGAACGCATCCGCGCCCTTCGCCTCGCCGACGACGGGTCGCCCGTGGTGCTCGTGCGCGAGGAAGGAAAAGACCGGCTGATGCACAAAGGGCTGAGCCCGCCGTACGACGAAATCACCGAATGGCGCCTGGCTGAGAACGGCCGCCTCGCGTACGCCACACGCACGGGCTC
>JAYUXE010000286.1:0-5380 GCA_043753165.1 Archangiaceae bacterium
GCCGGCCGCCCCACTGGGTAAGCCGGCACGCCCCACCCCCACCATTCGTCGCTGCCGGACTCGATTCGAGCGACTTCGCTCCAGAGGCCCGGCCTTCGCCTTCCACCAATGCCCGCACGGGCCGTTGAGAGAACCCACCGCGCTTTCGATTTCTCGCAGGGGTTGCTCGGCAATGGATCACCGGACGAGGCGAAGGCGGCGAGGAAGCCCGCCAATGCGCCCAGGAATCAGACCGGCGGGTTCTTCTTCCGGCGCGAGAGCAGGAAGAGGATCAACCCAACCCCCGCGACGGCGAGCCCGATCAGCAGCGGCATCGGAAACCCACCTTCTTCCTCGACGGGCGCGGGCGGCTTAACCGGCTCGGGAGCCGGAGGCGGCGCAACGGCGACCACCACCGGGGCTCCGGCATCGACCACCTCAGGGAGGCCTGCGTCGACCTCAACCAACGGCTCGATGGCAGCAGGCTCGGGGTTCGCCGCGACGGCCACCGCTGTGCCGCCCCGCTTCTTCTCTTCGGCCGCGGCGAGCTTCGCGGCCTTCGCCTCTTCCGCCGCGCGCTTCTTCTCTTCCGCCGCAGCGAGCCGCGCCGCCTTCGCTTCGTCGGCGAGTCGCTTCTTCTCGGCCGCCGCCGCTGCCTTCGCGGCCGCCGCCTCTTCGCGCGCCTTCTTCTTCGCCTCGGCCGCGGCCGCCGCCTTCTCCGCTGCCGTCTGCCCCTTCACCACCACCACGCCGGCATCCGCTTCACCGTCGGCGACTGCGATCACCGGCCGCGGCAGCCGGTCCGGCATCGTGCCGTCGTCCAGCTTCGCGAGCATCTTCACCGTCGCGGGGCTCTTCACCGTGATGCGCTGCTTGATGTCGCCAGACACGTTGAGCTCGGGCGTCACCTTGATCTGCACCTCGATGCCCATCTCGGACTTGAACGAGACGTCAGACCCCGGCTTCCACTTGTAGCCACCCTCGGCCGACACGACCTGGCTCGACCGGTTCAGGAACTCGAAGCGCGACTCGAGGCGGTGCTGCCCGGGCTGCACGTCGCCGTGGAAGATGAGGTGGTCGCCTTCGCTGTTCAACTTCTTCAAGTTTCCGACCGGCAGGTTCCGGCCGTCGAGCTTGAAGCTGGCCTCGACCAGCTCGTAGTTCGGCTGGTCGAGCCCCACGAGCTCGATTTTGATCTTGGTCGGCGGCGTTGCCACCATCGAGTTCAGCTGCTTCTCGAGGTCTTCGCGGGCCTGCTTCTCAGACGGCGTCTCGGCCAGCGCAACCGCCACCGGCAACAGGGCCACCACCAGCAGGGTCAACCACGACTCTCGGGCTTGCATCCCGCCCTCTTACTCCCGTGTGGTCACGGGTGCCACCTCTGTGGATCAGCCGAGCTCGGCGACGCGCGCGCCAAAGAGCCGGTTCACCGACTCGAGCAGCTCGTCGCTGACCTGAACTTTCAGCTGCGTGTTGCCGATCAATGCCTCGGCCTCACCCGGCATCAGCAGAGCGACCGCGATCGGGGTCGCGCCCGCGTGCTTCTTCACGATCTCGGAAAGCTTCTGCAGCCGTTCGTCGGTCGCCATCGAAGCGCTCAACCGCAGCTCGAGCCGCTTCACACGCTTCTCACGCACTTCGCGCAGGCTCTGAATGTCTTCGACGATGAGCTCGGACGACGGCGACTCCTCGTCGCGGTTGTTGATCTGCACGGAGCCCGTCACGAGAATCGGCTCGTCGCTCTTCAAGAGCATTTCCCACTGCTCGTAGCCGGGACGCGCGCCGCCCTTGCTCCACTTGCCGTCTTTGCCCATCACGCTGCGGCCCGCTTCACGGCCGGGAAAGCAGACGAGCTCGACGCTGCCCGACAAGTCTTCGAGCGTGACCCACGCCATGCGCTTGCCGGTCTTGGTCGGCCGTTCGCGCAGCACCGTCACCACGCCCGCGATGGTCAGCTTGTCGTCGCGCCGCGCCCGCTGAATGACGGTGATTGGCCGCGCGTAACGCTTGAGCTCTTTGTCGTACGCGTGCAGCGGGTGACCTGACACGTAGAACCCGATTGATTCCTTCTCGTGCGAGAGGCGTTCCTTCTCGGTCCACTCTTCGACCTGGACGTAGTCGTTCTTCATCCCTCCGCCGCTGCCCTTCGGGCCTGAATCGAAGAGCCCGAACAGGCTTTCCTGCCCCACCGCCTTGTCGCGCTGGCTCGAAGATCCACGCTCGACGGCGCGTTCGATGGTCTCGAACAGCTGCTTCCGGCCGCGCTTCTCGAAGTCGAACGCGCCGGCCTTCACCAGCGCTTCGACGACCTTCTTGTTCACGCGGCGGCTGTCGACGCGCTCACAGAAGTCGAACAGGTCCTTGAAGGGAACCTGGTCACGGGCCTCGAGGATCGCAGCGATCGCGCCTTCGCCGACGCCTTTGATCGCGCCTAGCCCGAAGCGAATCTTCCCTTCGACCGCTCCGAAGGCCATGAACGAGTGGTTCACGTCGGGCGGCAGCACCTCTTGCCCCTTCGCCCGGGCCTCGGCGATGTACGAGACGACCTTGTCGGTGTTGTCCTTCTCGCTGGTCAGCAGCGCGGCCATGAACTCGACCGGGTATCGGGCCTTGAGCCAGGCGGTGTGAATCGTGATCAGCCCGTACGCGGCAGAGTGCGACTTGTTGAAGCCGTACTCGGCGAACTTTTCCATCAGGTCGAAGATTTCGCCTGCGACCTTCGGGTCGACGCTCTTCTCTTTGCAGCCAGCGAGGAAGCCCGCCCGTTCTTCGGCCATGACCGAGGCCTTTTTCTTTCCCATCGCGCGACGCAGCAGGTCGGCGCGGCCCAGCGAGTAGCCGCCGAGCACCTGGGAAATCTGCATCACCTGTTCCTGGTAGACGATGACGCCGTACGTGTCCTTCAGCACCGGCTCGAGGGCGGGGTGCGGGTAGACGACCTTCTCGCGGCCGTGCTTCCGGTTGATGAAGACGTCGACCATGCCCGCGTCCAGAGGGCCCGGCCGGTACAGCGCGCCCGCGGCGATCACGTCTTCGAAGCACGACGGCTTCAGCTTGATCACCATCTCGGTGAACCCGCTGGATTCCATCTGGAAGACACCGCCCGTATCGCCGGCGCTGATCAGATCGAACAGCGCCTTGTCGTCGATGGGGATCTTCTCGCGAAGAATCTTGTCGGCGTCCGCGCGCCCCCGGTTCACGAGGTCGAGCGCGTTCTGAATCACCGTCAGCGTCTTGAGGCCCAGGAAGTCGAACTTCACCAGGCCCGCGGCCTCGACCTCGTCCTTGGCGAACTGGGTGACCAGCACCTTTTCACCGGGCGGCTGGTAGACGGGCACGTATTCCCACAGCGGCTTGTCGGCGATGACGACGCCCGCCGCGTGAAGGCCGGCCTGGCGGTGCAGCCCTTCGAGCGCGAGGCCAATCTCGAGCACGTCTTTGGTCGTGATTTCCTTGCCGTCGACTTCGGTCAGCTTCACCGGCTTGTCGATCATCTCTTTCAGGCGCGCTTCACCCGCGATCTCTTTCTCGAGGTCGCCGTAGATCGCCTGCTTCAAGGTGATGTTGAGCACGTCGGGCACGAGCTTCGCGAAGCGATCGCCTTCCGAGTACGGCAGCCCGAAGACGCGGCAGACGTCACGCAGCACGCTCTTCGCCTTCAAGCTGCCAAAGGTGATGATCTGCCCGACGTTGTTCTCGCCGTACTTTCGGCCGACGTAGTGAATCACCTCGTCGCGGCGGTCCTGGCAGAAGTCGATGTCGAAGTCCGGCATCGACACGCGCTCGGGATTCAAGAAGCGCTCGAACAGCAGGTTGTACGGAATCGGATCGAGGTCGGTGATGCGCAGCGCGTAAGCGACGATCGAGCCGGCCCCCGAGCCACGGCCCGGGCCCACCGGGATGTTGTTCATCTTTGCCCAGTTGATGAAGTCCTGGACGATGAGGAAGTAGCCCGCGAACCCCATCTTGTTGATGACCGTGATCTCCATCGCGAGGCGGTTCAGGTACTGCTCGCGATCGACCGGGTAGTTCAGTTCCTTGAAGCGCTCGTGCAGGCCCTTGGTCGCGAGCTCGGCCATGAAGCTGTCGGGCGTGTGGCTCTCGGGGACCTTGAAGGTCGGCAGCATGGGCTTGCCGAGCTTGAGCTCGACGTTGCACATGTCGGAGATCCGCATGGTGTTGTCGACGGCCTCGGGCACGTCGGAAAAGAACGAACGCATCTCTTCGGGACTCGTGACGTACAGCTTGTCGGTCGAGTGCTTCATGCGCTTGTTGTCGGCCAGCGTCTTGCCGGACGCGATGCACATCAACAGCTCGTGCGCGCGCGCGTCTTCGCGCTTGATGTAGTGCGCGTCGGCGGTGGCGACCAGGGGGATGTCGAGGTCGCGCGACAGCTGCTTCAAGTTGGTGTTCGCGGTCTCCTGTTCGACCATGCCGTTGCTCTGGATCTCGAGAAAGAAGTTGCCCGGCTCGAAGATGTCCTTGAACTCGTTGGCCGCGCGCTTCGCGTGATCCATGTCGCCGCGGAAGCAGGCACTGGTGACTTCGCCGCCGAGACACGCGGTCAGCCCGACAAGCCCCTTGCTGTGTTCCTTGAGGATCTTCTTGTCGATGCGCGGGTGGTAATAGAACCCGTGCAGGTACCCGGTGGACGCGAGGTACCGCAGGTTGCCGTACCCTTCTTCGTTCTTCGCCAGCAGGATGAGGTGGTTCGCGATCTTCTCGGTCTTGTCTTCGCGCCCCTTGGGTCCGGCGACGTAGGCCTCGAGGCCGATGATGGGCTTGATGCCGCCCTCTTTCGCCTTCTTGTAGAAGTCGATCGCGCCGAACATGTTCCCGTGGTCGGTGACGGCGACCGACGACATCCCCTTCTCTTTCACGGTCTTGATCAGGTCCTTCATCCGGATCGCGCCGTCCAGCAGGCTGTACAGGGTGTGGAGGTGCAGATGGGTGAAGGACATGTTCTAGGTTCCTTGAGTGGTTGCGAAGGGTTGAGACCACTCGTCCCGCGCGCGCAACCTACCCCAGAAACCACACCTGCCCTTCGCCCGTAAAGACCCCATGAGACTGCTTCTGCTGGGGTTGTGCTGGGTGTCGTGCGCCGCTACTGAAAAGCCCGTTCAGACGAAGACGACCGAAGTGAAATCGGCGCCCGCAGCGCAAGGAGCCAAAGTGACGAAGTCCGAAGACGAGTGGAAAAAGATCCTCACCGACCAGCAGTTCTACGTGCTGCGCAAGAGCGGCACCGAGCGCGCCTTCACCGGCCCGTATTGGGACGATCACGCGCCGGGCACGTACGTGTGCGCGGGCTGCGGCCAGGTGCTGTTCAAGTCGGCGGCGAAGTTCGAGAGCGGCACCGGCTGGCCGAGCTTCTTCGAGCCCGCGACGGCGGCGGCGGTCG
>JAYUXE010000287.1:0-5365 GCA_043753165.1 Archangiaceae bacterium
ACTCGGCGAAGCAGCCGGGGCGGTTGACTCCGACGCCCACGGTGTTGCGGCACAGGTGGCGCTTGCCCGCGCGGCAGTTGCGGCAGTTTCCGCAGGTCAG
The DNA here is from genome assembly GCA_043753165.1 of Archangiaceae bacterium. Taxonomy (GTDB): domain Bacteria; phylum Myxococcota; class Myxococcia; order Myxococcales; family Myxococcaceae; genus JAGSPQ01. The sequence continues at coordinate 101 of JAYUXE010000287.1, forward strand.
GTGGCCCTCACCCGAGACCCGGTCGCCTTTTTGAAAGCCGGTGACCGCGCTGCCGACCTCGGCGACCTCACCCATGAACTCGTGGCCGACATGCATCGGCACCGGAATCGTCTTCTGGCTCCAGGCGTCCCAGTTCCAGATGTGAATGTCGGTGCCGCAGATCGCCGACTTCTTGATCTTGATCAGCACGTCGTTGTGCCCGACCTGGGGAACCGGCACGTCCTGCAGCCACAGCCCGACTTCCTTCTTCGCTTTGACCAGCGCTTTCATTTGATGACTCCCAGGGTACGGCCGACTTTGGTGAACGCTGCGATGGCGCGGTCGACGTCTTCGCGGCTGTGCGCGGCAGACATCTGGGTGCGAATGCGGGCCTTGCCCTGCGGCACCACCGGGTACGAGAAGCCGACCACGTAGATGCCTTCGGCCAGCATCGCCTGCGCGAAGTCCGAGGCGAGCTTCGCGTCACCGAGCATGACGGGGATGATCGGGTGGCCCTTGCCGGCCAGGGTGAAGCCGGCCTTCGTCATCTCGGCCCGGAAGTGCGCGCTGTTCTCGCGCAGCTGCTGCCGCGGAAGGTCGCTTTTCTCGAGCAGTTCCAGGCAGGCGATCGTGGCGTGCGCGATCGCCGGCATCAGGGTGTTGCTGAACAAGTACGGCCGCGCCCGTTGGCGAAGCAGGGCGACCACTTCTTTGCGCGCCGAGACGTAGCCGCCCGACGCGCCGCCCAGCGCCTTGCCCAGCGTGCCGGTGAGGATGTCGATCTTCCCGAGCACGCCGTTCAGCTCGTGCGAGCCCTTGCCCTGCTCGCCGGTGAAGCCGACCGCGTGCGAGTCGTCCACCATCGTCAGCGCGCCGTATTTCTGGGCCAGCGCGACGATGCCCTTCAAGTCGGCGATCACGCCGTCCATCGAGAAGACGCCGTCGGTGGCGATGAGAATGAAGCGCGCGCCCGCGGCTTTCGCTTCCTGCAGCTTCACTTCGAGGTCCGCGAGATCGTTGTTCGCGTACCGGAAGCGCTTCGCCTTGCACAGGCGGATGCCGTCGATGATCGAGGCGTGGTTCAGCGCGTCCGACACCACGGCGTCTTCTTCGCCGAGCACGATCTCGAACACGCCGCCGTTCGCGTCCCAGCACGAGCCGAAGAGAATCGTGTCTTCGGTGCCGAGGAAGGCCGAGATCTTCGCCTCGAGCGTCTTGTGCACGTCTTGCGTGCCGCAGATGAAGCGCACCGACGACATTCCGAAGCCGTGGCTGTCGAGCCCTGCCTTGGCGGCCGCGATCAGCGCTTTCGAATCGGAAAGGCCGAGGTAGTTGTTGGCGCAGAAGTTCAGCACCTGCTGCCCGCCCTGCACGGTGATGTTCGCGCGCTGGGGGCTGGTGATCACCCGTTCGTTCTTGAACAACCCCGCCGCGCGAATCTGCTCGGCTTCACTGCGCATCCGTTCGTAGAAGGCGTCGTTCACGGGCCTTCCGATAGAACAATTTCCTTCGGTAGAGCACGGGAATCGAACTCGCCAGAGACGACTTTCATCGCCTCTCGCCGGTTTTGAAGACCGGGCCTGTCACCAGAGCAGGAAGCCCTACCGGGGCCCGCCATAGCAGGGCAGACACGAATTTGGCCGTGATGCCGGAATTCGACAGTCAAATCATCGGCTTGAGGCATTCTCCGTAGCGCAGTCGGATCGAAATCTATATACCGTGGCCCTCGTGAAGGAACGGTACCAGGACATCGAAGAGAAGAACGAGGCGCTGCGCGAGATCATCGCGAGCAAGAAGGCTGCCTCGCAAGACTTCCTCGAAAAGTTCGAGATGTCGTGGGTCTACCACGACAACGCGCTCGAGGGCGTCGTCTACACCGGCCAGGAACTGATGACCGCGCTGCGCCCGGGGGCCATCGCCGCCGAAGCCTCGCTGATGCCCATCGTCCTCGAGATTCGAAACCACAAGGCGTGCCTCGAGTACGTGCGCGAAGAAGCGCGGACGCTGCCGAAGAAGGCGCCCGGCGTGACGATGGCGCAGGTTCGACGCATTCACGATTTGCTCGCCGGCAACACGCCCGAAGCGCAGACCGCACGCGCCGCAGCCGAACGCCGCGAACGCAGCGAGAAGGAACTGGCGAAGGAAAGAGAACGCGCGGGCCTGCGAAAAGACATGCCGCTGCACCGCACCTACTTCCACGAGATCGCGCAGCCCGCGAAGATCCTGCCGGCGCTCGAGAAGATGCTCGACTTCACCGCGACCGCCGAGTTCCGCGAGCAGCACCCGATTCTGCAGTCGGCGCGCGTGCAGCATCAGTTCATTCAGATTTTCCCGTTCGCCGAGCACTCGGGAAAAGTCGGCCGCATGCTCAGCAACCTGATCCTGCTGCGCAACCAGATGTTCCCGTCGGTGATCCACTCGATCGACCGCCAGAAATATTACGAAGCCTTCCGCGGCACCGTCGGCAGCTTCTCGAACCTGATGATGGACGCGATGGAGAACTCGCTCGACAACGCCCTCAAGTATTTCCGCGATGACGCGCGAAAGTACAAAGCAGTGAACTGAGGCGACCTTGCGCGCTGCGCTCACCCCGCTGAACGTGTCTTCCCTGTCGGCGAAGCTGAAGGTCCAGCGCCTCGCGAAGCTGGCGAAAGGCAAGAAGCGCGCGCTCATCCTCACCCACGACAACCCCGATCCCGACTCGCTCGCTTCGGCGTGGGCGCTGTCCCTGATTCTCGAGAAGCGCTGCAACCTGGAAGCGCGCGTCGCGTACGGCGGCATCATCGGCCGGGCCGAGAACCTCGCCTTCGTCCGCGTGCTCAAGCTGCCGTTGGCGCCCGTGTCGCAGGTCGTCTTCGACGAGTTCGAGCTCGTCTGTCTCGTCGATACACAGCAGTCGATTGGCAATCACGCGCTGCCCGCGAACGTGAAGGCCGACGTGGTGATCGACCACCACCCGCTGCGCGAAGGCGAATCGCTGGCACCGTTCGCCGACGTGGGCCGCAACTACGGTGCCACCTCGACCCTGCTGGTCGAGTACCTGCGCGCCGCCCACCTCGAGCCCGACAGTGAGCTCGCGACGGCGCTGTACTACGGCATCAAGGCCGACACGCGGGACCTCGAGCGGCAGACGCACGACCCGGACATCGACAGCTACCTGTGGCTGTTTCCGAAGATCGATCGCAGCCTGCTGAGCCAGATCGAGCACCCCGAACTGCCGGCGCGCTACTTCCAGCTGTACTACCAGGCGATCAAGCGGGCGAAGGTCTACTCGGACGCGGTGATCACGGATCTGGGCGAGGTGTACAGCCCCGACATGGTCGCCGAAGTCGCCGAACGGCTCTCGTTTCTCGAAGGGCCGCGCTGGTCGCTGGCCTTCGGTTCTTTTCGCAGCCAGCTGTACCTGTCGTTGCGGTGCAGCGATCGCCGCATGCGCGCGGGGCGGTTGATTCGCGAGACGCTGGTCGACATGGGCGGCACAGCGGGTGGGCACGGCAGCATGGCGGGCGCACGCATTCCGTTGTCCGGCACGCGCAAGACGCGCGAGGCCCTGAAGTCGGATGTGGTGAGCCGGTTCCAGAAGGCGTTTGGCGTCGAAGGCGAGCGTGGGTCGGCCCTGCTCAACGTCGGCCAGGACGGGTGATCTTCCTCGACTACAACGCCGGATCTCCGCTGGCCCCCGAGGCTGCGGAGGCCCTCACGCGCGCGCTCACGGCCGCGGGCAGCAACCCGTCGAGCGTTCACCATGCGGGCAGGGCGGCGCGCACCCGGCTCACTGCGGCGCGTGACACCGTGGCGCGGACGTTTGGCTGCGAAGCGCGCGAAGTGATCTTCACCGCGTCGGGCTCGGAAAGCGCGGCGCTGGCGATCAAGGGCGCGTGGGCCGTTCGAAAGGATCCCACGCGAAACACCCTCGTCACCACCACCCTCGAACACCCGTGCGTGCTCGGAGCCGTGAAGCAGCTCGAGGCCGCCGGGGCGAAGGTGGTGCGCCTTGCTCCCGACGCGAGCGGGCGCGTGCCGCTGCAGGCCGCGATCGACGCGCTGACGGCCGACGTCGCGCTGTGCTCGATGATCTGGGTGAACAACGAGACGGGCGTCATCCAGCCGGTGCGCGAGGTGTCCCGGGCATGCGTTGCGCAGGGCATCGTCTTTCACACCGACGCGGTGCAGGCGGTGGGGCGCATTCCGGCGACGCTGCGCGACGTGCCGGCCGACTTTTTTTCGTTCTCTGGCCACAAGCTTGGCGCGCTGCCTGGCATCGGCGTGTTGCTCGCGCGCCGCAGCGCCGCGCTCGAGCCGATGGTGCCCGGGCACCAGGAAGACGGGCGGCGCGGTGGCACGCAGGCCCTGGCGATGATCGAGGGCCTGGTCGCGGCCCTGGTCGCGGCGGTCGCGCGCGTGGACGCCGAGCACGGGCGGCTCGACGTCCTTCGCCAGCGGTTCGAGTCGGGCGTGACTTCAGCGATCGTCAACGGGGGCTCGGTTCCCCGCGCGCCGGGCACCAGCAACCTTCGATTTCCCGGGGCCGACGGTGAGGCGCTGCTGATCGCGCTCGATCTCGAAGGCATCTGTGTGTCGTCGGGTGCTGCCTGCGCGTCGGGGTCGCTGACGCCGTCGCATGTGCTCACCGCGATGGGCATGAGCAACACCGAGGCGCAGGAATGTCTGCGGTTTTCGTACGGGCGCGGGACGACGGAGGCGCAGATGGATCAGGTGATCGAGGCGGTCAACCGGCTGGTGCCGCGCACGAAGGTGACGCCGTGATCCTGGCGCTGCTGCTCGCCGCCTGCGTTCCCGTGGCTGCCGACGCGACCGTGAAGGTCACCTTCAAAGCGGGGTCGACCGTCGAAGACGTGCTGCGGTTTTCGCACGAGAAGCTGTGCGACGCGCCCATGGTGCTCGAGACCGACCGAAAGCGGCCGCTCACGCTCGCGGTCGACGGGACGGCGAAGGGTTCGCAGCTTCGTGCGCTGGTGCTGATGCTCACGGGCGCTCCAGTTGATTCACCTCGTGCCCGGCCCGGCTGCGACCCGAAGCTGGTCGCGGGAATCGTGCCCGTGGATCCGTGGACGCGAAAGGTTCCGGCCGCTTTGCGGGACACTGTCTTCGATTGCGCCCAGTCGGAAGGCCGCGTGGTTCCGAATTTCAAGGCGGGCGTCGCGAACGGTTTCAAGCTCTTCGGCATTCGACCCGGGGGCGTGGCCGAAGCGTTGGGTTTTCAGAACGGCGACGTCATCGTCCAGGTGAATGACGTGCGGCTCGTTTCACCCGAGCTCGCGCTCG
>JAYUXE010000288.1:0-2212 GCA_043753165.1 Archangiaceae bacterium
CGCCGCGAGCGCGATGTCGACCATCACCTGCCAGGTGTTGCCGACGTTGTTGTACGTGCCGGTCACCGTCGGCTTCGTGCAGCTCGGAGCGACCGGCGCTGGAATCGCGGCCACCCGCTGCTCGATCGAACGCACGTCCTCGAGGTGCGCCTGAATCGTCAGCTTGTCCTGCGCCGACATCTTGTTCTTGTACTGCTCGAGGCTCTTTGCCGTGCCGTCGAGCACGCTGACCCGCAGGGCCCGCGCGCGAACGACCGCCGGGTCAGGGCCGCCGGTGGTGGTCTGCACGCCGCTGAGGATCGAATTGAACGCCGCCTTCGGGTCTTCGATGAGTGACGCGTACTGCTTCGACGCCTTGAAAAACGGGCTGCCGTAATGGTGCGCGGGGATGACGAGGTTGATGGACGCCTTGCCGCCCGGGGGCGCTCCCCAGCGGGACGCGACGACCTGGTCGATCGACGGGCCGAAGGCGATCGACTTGTCGTCCGCTTCGCCCGCGTTCTTCCCCTTCCCCGCCGTCAGCACCGTCACGTTCGAGATGCCGTGGCCGTTGCCGTAGTCGCCCTGCTTCTGCGCGGCCATGTTGTCGATGCCGCCCAGCATCACGCACCACTGCGCGAGGTTGGCATCGGTGAGGGGCTGGTGAATCGCGCCGAAGGCCAGCGGCTGGCCGGGTTTGCTCGTGGGCTTCCACGCATTCATGCCCTGAATTTCGGAATTGCCGGTGGTGTAGCCGCCGTAGCCGTAGACGTTCGCGGTGTGGTTGGTGAGCGTGCCGCCGTGCTCGAAGAAATTGAGGAACCGCTTCGGGGCCGCGGCCTGGCCGTACGCTTTGGTGGACGTGAACTCGAGCAGGGGCAGCGCGATGGCGAGCCCACCGAAGCCACGAATCACGAGTCTGCGAGAGAGGCGCGAGCTCATTGCGGCTCCTTGATGAAGAGTGCGTTGTCGTCAGAGGTGAGCGCGAGCAGCAGGTCGCGCATGTCATCGGTCTGCCGGAAGCGCGCGTTGAGCCGCTGCAGGCTGCAGGCGTCGGTGCTTTCCGGCGTGCGCTCGTTCGCGCGCGTGAACCACACCTTCACCATCGCGTCGTGCGCCATGCCGCTCGTTCCCAGCCGCGTGGCGAGCGCGAGGGGGCCCTTCACATCGCCCTTCAGGTCGGTGTCGATCAGCGTCGTGTTCGAGTCCACCGGAGCCGTATAGGGCGTGCCGTCCAGCGTCCCCTTTTCGACCGTCTGCCACCGGCCCATCGCGTCGTAGTTCTCGAGCGCAAACCCAAGTGGATTGATGCGCGCATGGCACGCCTGGCAACCGGTGGGCGCCGTGCGCGCCTCGACCTGCGCTCGCACCGAAAGCGCGGTACCGATGGGCTTCAGCGGCGTGTTGTCGACGTTGGGCGGGGGCGCTCCCAGCTGGCGGCCGAGGCCCTGGCGGTAGAGGAAGACCCCGCGGCGAATCGGCGACTGCGCGTCCTGCGGCGCGTACAGCGCGAGGAAGGCGGCACGGGTGAAGAGGCCGGCGCGTTCGGCGTCGTTCAGGTCGACCCAGGCCCACGTCGTGTCGTTCGCGGGAAGGCCGGTGGTGACGCCGTACAGCGTGCCCAGCGACTTGTTCACATACGCCTTGCGCGTCGTCATCAGCGTGTTGAACGAGCCACCCATGTCGAAGAACGCGCGTTCGTAGAGGGCGAGCACTTCCTGCCGCATCGCCGAGCGCAAGGCGGGGCTGTCGAACGGAAAGAGCGTCTTGTCTTTCGGAGCGCCTTCCAGCGACGCCTGGTGCGAGTTGCCATCGAGCTCGAGCCACGACGAGACGACGCTGCGAATGGCTTTGCGTGCGCGCGGGTCGGAGAGCAGGCGATCGGCCTGGGTGCGCACGCCCGCGGGGACATCGAGCGCGCCCGATTCGGCGGCGGTCAGCAGCGCGGCGTCGGGGGTGCTGTTCCAGAGCAGGTACGAGAGGCGGGTTGCGCGCTCGGGGCCGGTGAGGCGGCGGATGCCCGCGGGAAGCGTGGCGTCGGCGACGCCTTGTTCGTGAATGTAGAGGAGCTGCGGGGATTGGAGGATCGCTTCAGCGGTGGCGTCGATGCATTCCTGAAACGTCGCGGCCGGCACGATTGCGGGGTTCGTGCGAACCGCGTCGTAGACGTCTTTCTTGTACAGCGTCTTCTCTTCGGTGGTCAGCGAACGGCGAAAGGCGACGCGGCCGAAGT
>JAYUXE010000289.1:0-2212 GCA_043753165.1 Archangiaceae bacterium
AAGGTCACCTTCCGCGGCGAAGGCCTGCTGCGCCGCACCGAGCTCGACCCCGCTGCGCCTGGCTACGCGTACCAGGTGATCGACACGTTCATGCTGAAGGCCGGCTGGTACGGCCAGCTGGACTTCGAGCTGCACCGCAAGCTGATTCTCGCGCTGCGCAGCGACGGCATTCACCGCTTCGGGTTGCCGCTGCCAGGCAGTGACTTGTCGCCCGAGGCCGGCGTTCAACGGCAGACGGTGGCGCTGCTGTTTCGAATCACCGAAAATTTCGCGCTGAAGGGCGACTACGAGCTCTGGACGTTCTCTGGGGTCGACTACCGGACCCGCCACATGGCGCGGTTCGCCATCGTGTTCGGGTATTGATCATGATCGCGTCCCTTCTCGCCTTGACGTTGACCGCCGCCCCCACCGTCGCGCCGCGGCTGCTGTACGAACAGCGCTGCCTCTACTGTCACTCTTCCGAGCTTTCCGAACGCCGCGCCCTCACGCCGGCGCAGTGGAAGGCGATGGTCGAGTCGATGCGGGTGAAGGCGCCGCTGCTGATCACGCGCACCGACGCGCGGCTGATCACCCGGTACATCGTCGAGACGCTGAAGCTGGTGCCGGCAGGTGTCGCGCCCGTGGTGCCGAAAGCCGTGGCTGCGCGTCCCCGGCCTGCGCCCGCGCCGGCCCCCGTCGTCGCCGACAACAAATCGATGGAGCCCGCCGCTCCCGAGCCCGTGGCGGTGATCGAGCTGCAGCCTGAAGTGGCGCCGAACTTTGCGATCGTCTCGGTCGAGCCGGAAGAGATGCCGCTGAACCCCGAAGACGAATTGGCCGAGCAGGAAGGCGCGGCGTTGATGCAGCGCCGGTGCTCGAAGTGCCACACGCTGAACCGTGTCTTCAACAAGCTCGACACGTTCGAACGGTCGATGGCGACGGTGCGACGCATGCGACTGAAGACGGGCTCGGGGATCACGGCGTCAGACCTCGCGTTGATCGAACGCTTCCTGCGCCTCGACCTCGAGAAGCCCGCCAAGAAAGCGGACGACAGCTGAGGCCTTCGATGCGCGCTTCCCTTCTCTTGAGCTTTTGCCTCGTGGCCGGTTGCCTGCCGCGGGTGGGCCCCCTGTTGGGCGAACCCGACGCGGGCGTGCTGCCCGAGCATTGCAGCGACGGGACGATGAATGAAGGCGAGACCGCCACCGACTGCGGCGGCGCGTGTGCGGGCTGCGCGGTGGGCGCGGCGTGCGCGGGTCCGGCCGATTGCGCGGCGGGCGTGTGCACGGCGCTGGCCTGCGTCGCGCCTGCCTCGGTATGCAAACCGGCATATGGCGGCTGCAGCAGCTACACCGACGCGACGGCCAACGATCACCCGCGCACGATCAAGTTCCCCATCGGTGGGTTGATGTTTTCTCCGAACTGTTTGCGCGTGAAGCTGGGGCAGACCGTGACGTTCATGAGCCCTGACAGCACCTTCACCTCGCACCCGCTGAAGCACGGCTGTGGGCCGACCGATGGCCTGATCATGGCGAGCGCGGGCAACAGCAAGCCGGTTGTCTTCAACGTCGCGGTCGGGCGCTACGGCTTCTACTGCGACGAGCACGGCACGAAGGGCGGCGACGGCATGGCCGGCGGAATCGAGGTCGTCCCCTGAACATCACGCCGCTCACGTCGGCGGTGTGTCCGCTGTGCAAGCAAGTGCCTCCGCCGAACGCCGTGGTTTGTCCGCACGACGGGTCTGAGGTCGTCAGCGCCAGCCGGGATCCGTTGATCGGCACCTCGGTCGGCAGCTGGCGTGTGCTCAAGCGGCTGGGCGTCGGCGGCATGGGCGCGGTCTACGAAGCGGTCGAGACGATCATCGACAAGAAGGTGGCGCTCAAGATCGTCCACCCGCATCTCACCTCGATGGAAGGCCTGCCGACGCTGATCACCGAGGCGAAGGCCGTCAACAGCATCGGCGACAAGGGCATCGTCGACATCTTCGGCTACGGGCAGTTTCCAGACGGGCGGCAGTACCTCGTGATGGAACTGCTCGAAGGCGAGCCGTTGGACCACAAGCTGATGCGCGACAAGCGCCTGCCGTTTGCCGAGATCTTCACGATCTGTGAGCCGCTGCTGGGCACCCTCGCCGCCGCACACGATGCGGGCTTCGTTCACCGCGACATCAAGTCGAGCAACGTCTTCATCGTAAAGCCGGCGCGCGGCGAATCGATTCCGAAGCTGCTCGACT
>JAYUXE010000290.1:0-2209 GCA_043753165.1 Archangiaceae bacterium
TGCTGGCCGCGCACCCCGAGCTGGCGACGAAGGACCCTGCGGGTCAGCTGGGGACGCTGGGCACGGGCAACCACTTCGTCGAGGTGTGTCTCGATGAGATGGATCGCGTGTGGTTCATGCTGCACAGCGGCTCGCGCGGCCTGGGCAACAAGTTCGGCACGGTGTTCATCGAGCGCGCGCGGGAAGACATGCGGGCGCACGCGCGGAACCTGCCCGACGAGGACCTGGCCTACTTCGAAGAGGGCACCACGGGCTTCGCCGAGTACCTCGAGGCGGTGACGTTCGCGCAGGCGTACGCGTTCGAGAACCGGCGGCTGATGATGGCGGCGGTGGTCGAGGCGGCGAAGAGCACGCGCGTCATCCCTGACTTCGAGGCGACCGAGCTGGTGGTCGACTGCCACCACAACTACGTCTCGCGCGAGCACCACTTCGGCGCCGACGTGTTGGTGACGCGGAAGGGAGCCGTTCGCGCGCGAAAGGGCGAGCTCGGCATCATCCCCGGCAGCATGGGCGCGCGTTCGTACATCGTCCGAGGGCGTGGCAACCCCGACAGCTTCGAGAGCTGCAGCCACGGAGCAGGCCGCGCGTTCTCTCGCACCGCCGCACGCCAGCAGTTCACGTTGGAACAGCACGTGGCCGCGACGCAGGGCATCGAGTGCCGGAAGGACGAAGGCGTGCTGGATGAGACGCCCGCGGCGTACAAGTCGATCGAAGCAGTGATGGATGCGCAGGCGGATCTGGTCGACGTTCTGCACACGCTGAAGCAAATCGTCTGTGTGAAGGGGTGACGCATGTTGTCTATCGACGGGTCGGCGGGCGAAGGGGGAGGCCAGGTGCTGCGGACGGCGCTTGGCCTCTCACTCGTGACGCAGACGCCATTTCAGATGGTGAAGATTCGCGGGCGGCGGCCGAAGCCCGGGCTGCAGCGGCAGCACCTCGCGTGCGTGAAGGCGGCCGCAGCCATCGGCGACGCGACGGTCGAAGGCGATGCACTGTCGTCGCAAGAGCTGACGTTCATTCCGCGTGCGCTGAAGGCGGGGACGTACACGTCTGCGATTGGGTCTGCGGGGAGCACGACGCTGCTGCTGCAGGCGGTGTTGCCGGCGCTGTTGAAAGCAGACGGGCCGTCGTTCCTCTCAATCGAGGGCGGCACGCACAACCGGCTGGCGCCGACGTTCGAGTTCCTGGCGCGCAGCTTCGTGCCGGTGCTGTCGTCGATGGGCGCAAAGGTGGAAGTGAAGCTGGTGCGCTACGGGTTCGAGCCGGCAGGCGGCGGGCGCATCGAGGTGTCGGTGACGCCTGCGGCGCTGCGGCCGATCGCGCTGCTGCAGCGGGGCGAGCTGATCAGCAGGAACGCGACAGCGGTCATCGCGTCGATTCCGGCGAAGGTCGCGGCGCGCGAGCTCGCGGTGGTTCAGGAAGATCTGGGCATCGCCGAGCTGCGAACCGAGCAGGTGTCCGCGTCGAGCGCAGGCAACGCGCTCGTGATCGCCGTCGAGTACCAGCACGTGACAGACGTCTTCGTCGGGCTGGGCGAGCGCGGCGTCACGGCTGAGAAGGTGGCGCATCGAACGACGGGCGAGGTGAAGCGGTCGCTGCGAACGGACGCTCCGGTGGGGTTTCACCTCGCGGATCAGCTGATGATCCCGTTCGCGCTCGCGGGTGCAGGCGCGTTCCAGACGGTCGAGCCGACGCTTCATTCGCGGACACAGCTCGAGCTCATCCCGATGTTCCTCGACGTAAAGCTGACGTGTATCGCCGAGGGAAACGGGACGTGGCGCGTCGAAGCGACGTGACGACGCCGATTGGGAAGTGCCGGCGACGACGTCCGTTAGTCCCGTGAGGCTGTACCGGCTGCTGCGCCACTAATTGCCGGCGTCGTTGGCGCCGTCGAGCACGGAATCGAAAGGCTCGGTGCCGCGGGGGTCGAAGCAGCCGCCATCTTCCGCGCAAAGCTGCGTGCACTGAACGACGACGCCCCATGCTGCTCCCGCTTCGTCGCACCGTTCAATGGCCTGGACCATCATCTCCGGCTTGTTGATGCAGCGGGTCTGCCCCGGCGTGCACAGCCGCGGAGCAGGGCGTGTGCACGCCGACACGATCATCAGCATCACCCAGAGCCGTCGACACATGATGAGGACTCTAAGTTGAAGTTCATCCCCCTCTCCGACTTTGCGATTCTGCGGCCGACAGTCACGAGGCTGCTCTT
>JAYUXE010000291.1:0-2206 GCA_043753165.1 Archangiaceae bacterium
GCATCGGAATCGACAGAAGTGACTGCGGCTTTGAGCGTCGCGACCATCAACCCGGAAGCGGGGCTGGCACCGAGCTCGAGAATCCGGGGGCTCGGTGACCAGTGCGCGGTGCGGGCGATGCGCATCAGCGTCGCTTCGCTGGAAAAAAGGCGCCTCGCGTCGGGCGGCAGGTAAATGGGGAATGCGTCGGCCATGCGGCTTTCCGCCCTTAACAGGTGCGTCGGGTCACAGGTAGTAGAGGATGCGTTTCTCTTTGTAGAGCTCGCCGTAGATCATCTGCCGCTGTTCTTCTGACAGCAGAATCACGGTCACGGTCAGCGACAGGTACTTGTTGGCGCGCGATGGCAGCTCGGCGATCGAGTCGTTGGAGACCTCGGTGCCCATCAACCGCTTGAACAGCAGGCGGACGTACTCGCGAAAGCCGTGCTCCTGCTTGCCCATGACCTTGAAGCCGTAGTCGGTGGGGTAGGAAATGAGCGGAGGCCGCGCCGCAGCGTCGGCCCCTCGCTTTTCGTCCTTTGGCGCGTCGTCGGTGCCCATCTTTTCTAAAAACGTCCTAGAGCAGGTTGGTGGCGAGCTCGGCGAGCACGCTGCGCTCGCCTTTGTTCATCGTGATGTGGCCCGCGATCTTCTCGTTCTTGAAGCGGTTCACCACGTGGACGAGGCCGTTGTTGGTCGAGTCGACGTAGGGGTTGTCGATTTGGAAGGGGTCGCCCGTGAGCACAATCTTCGTGTTGTCGCCGACGCGGGTGATGATCGTCTTCACCTCGTGCGGCGTCAGGTTCTGCGCCTCGTCGACGATGATGTACTGGTTCGGAATCGACCGGCCGCGGATGTACGTCAGCGGCTCGATCTCGATGATGCCGAGGTCGACGAGCTCGTGGTACCCGCGCCCCGCCTTCTTGTCGGTGCGCGAGATGTTCAGCAGAAACTCGACGTTGTCGAAGATGGGCTGCATCCACGGGTTCAGCTTCTCTTCGACGGAGCCCGGCAGGTAACCGATGTCGCGGCCGAGGGGGAAGATGGGCCGGCTGACGAGCAGCTTTTGATAGACGGCCTCTTCGGTGACCTTCTGCAGCCCGGCGGCGATCGCCATCAGGGTCTTGCCGGTGCCCGCCTTGCCGACGATGGTGACGAGGCGAATCTCGTCGTTCATCAACAGGTCGAGCAAGAAGCCCTGTTCCATGTTGCGTGGACGAAGGCCCCAGACGCCGTCTTTGCCGGTGCGAACGAGCGGGACGACCTTGCCCTTCGTCGCGTTGAAGCGACCCATCGCCGTGTGCGAGGGGTTGGCGACGTCTTTGAGCAGGACGAACTGGTTGGGGGCCAGCGCTTCGCCGTTGGGCGGCTCGAGCTCGGCGCCAGGCTTGTAGAGCTGGTCGACGAGGTCGGCACCGACGGTGAGCTCGAGCAGGCCCGAATAGAGCTCGCTGATTTCGACGCGCTCGGGCTCGTAGTCGGCGGCCAGCAGCCCCAGCGCATCGGCGCGGATGCGGAGGTTGGTGTCTTTCGTAATGAAGAAAGCGGCGGTCTCGGGATCCTGGTTCTTCTGATCGATGGCGACCGCGAGGATGCGGTTGTCCATCAGCTGCCCGTCGGCCATCGACTTGGGCAGCTCGTGGTGGGTGAAGCTGACTTTGAGGGTGCCGCCGTTGGGAAGGGGCACTCCTTCAGCGAGGGTGCCTTCGACGCGGTGCTTGTCGAGGTAGCGAGCGACCTGCCGCGCGTTGCGGCCCAGCTCGCTCATGTCCTTCTTGAAAGAGTCGAGCTCTTCGATGACGTAGATCGGAATGATGACCGTGTTGTCGTCGAAGCTGTAGATGGAACGCGGGTCGTGCAGCAGAACGTTCGTGTCGAGGATGAAGTTCTTGCGCGCCAAAATACCCCCGGAAAAGTGCCCTTCGGTGAGGCCGAAGTCTCTCACACAGCGCGCCGTGCACGGTCGGACATTTCGAAGGTGGCGTTGCTGATTTTCGTGTTATGCGCCGCCCCGCGATGCGCCTGTTCGTCACCTTTCTGACCGCGGTTGCCCTGCTGGGATGCGACAAGGTCGACTACCTCGAGCTGTCTCCAGAGGCGGTGGTGTTGAAGCAGCCGGGCACCGAGGTCTGGGTGCAGGCGAAGGCGATGAGCCAGACGGGCGTGCAGGCGCCACGGGCGATGATCGGGTGGTCGATCAAGGATTCGAGCATCGCGACGGTGGATG
>JAYUXE010000292.1:0-2205 GCA_043753165.1 Archangiaceae bacterium
GGCGTGGTGCTGCCGGACGTGACGATCGGAAAGCTGCCGACCGAGTACGGCCCGGTGCCGCGCGGCTGTGGTTGCGGCGCAGGCAATGGCCTGTTCCCGCTGCTGGCATTGGCACTGTACCGGCTGCGACGCGCACGGTATTAACGCCGCCTCTTTTACGGAGACACTTCGTGCCCACAAAATTCGCAATCAACGGCTTCGGCCGCATCGGCCGCATGGTCCTTCGCGCCGCGCTGAGCCGTAAAGAAACCGACATCGAGATCGTGGCGATCAACGACCTCGACAAGCCGGCGACGCTCGCGCACCTCTTCAAGTACGACTCGGTGCACCGCAACTGGCCGGGCGAGGTGAAGGTGTCCGAGAAGGGCATCAGCATCGACGGCAAGGACTACAAGGTCACCGCCGAAAAGGACCCCGCGAAGCTGCCGTGGAAAGAGCTCGGCGTCGACGTGGTGCTCGAGTGCACGGGCCGCTTCACCGACAAGGAAAAGGCGAGCCAGCACCTCGCGGCAGGCGCGAAGAAAGTCCTTCTGTCGGCCCCGGGCAAGAGCCCGGACATCACCGTCGCGTTCGGTATCAACCACACCGAGTACGACAGCGCGAAGCACCACATCATCAGCAACGCGTCGTGCACGACGAACTGCCTCGCTCCGGTCGCCAAGGTGATGAACGACACCTTCGGCATCGAGAAGGGCCTGATGACGACCATCCACAGCTACACCAACGATCAGCGCATCCTCGACCTCGTCCACGACGACCTGCGCCGTGCGCGTGCCGCGGCGCTGTCGATGATCCCCGCGTCCACGGGCGCGGCGAAGGCGATTGGCGAAGTGTTGCCGGCGCTGAAGGGCAAGCTCAACGGCATGGCGGTGCGCGTGCCGACCCCGAACGTGTCGCTGGTCGACCTCACGATCGTCTTGAAGAAGAACGCGACCGTCGAAGAGATCAACGCGGCGTTCAAGACCGCGGCGGGCGGCGCGATGAAGGGCGTCCTCGAGTACAACGACGCTCCGACGGTCAGCATCGACTACAACGACAACCCACACTCGGCGATCTTCGACTCGTTGAGCACCCAGGTGATCGAAGGCAACCTCGCCAAGGTCCTCGCCTGGTACGACAACGAGTGGGGCTACAGCAACCGCATGGTCGACGTGGCGAAGTACGTCGCGGGCAAGCTCTAAGACATGGTTCAGACGCTCGACGCGCTGAAGCTGGAAGGCAAGCGGGTCTTCATCCGGGTCGACTTCAACGTCCCGCTCGATGACCAGCAGAAGATCACCGACGACACACGCATCAAGGAAGCGCTGCCGACGATTCGCTTCGCGCTGAAAGCCGGAGCGAAGGTGATTCTCGCGTCGCACCTCGGCCGCCCGAAGGGTCCGGACCCGAAGCTGTCGACGATGCCGTGCGCGAGCCGGTTGAGCGAGCTGCTGGGCAAAGAGAACGTCGTGCTGCACGCCGACGACTGCGTCGGCGACAACGTGATGAAGATGAGCCGGGACTTGAAGCCCGGTCAGGTCTTGATGCTCGAGAACCTGCGCTTCCACAAAGAGGAAGAGGCGAACGACGAGGGCTTCAGCAAGGAGCTCGCGTCGCTGTGCGACGTCTACGTGAACGATGCGTTCGGCACGGCGCACCGCGCGCACGCGTCGACTGCGGGCATGGTGCCGTTCGTGAAGGAAAAGGCGGCGGGCCTGCTGATCAAGAAAGAGCTCGAGCAGCTCGGCAAGGTGGTGAAGAACGCCGAACGTCCGTTCGTGGCAGTGCTGGGTGGCTCGAAGGTCAGCGACAAGATCAAGGTGATCGAGAACCTGCTCAACAAGGTCGACACGCTGCTGATTGGCGGAGCGATGGCGTACACGTTCTTGAAGGCGCAGACGGTCGAGGTCGGCAAGAGCCGCGTCGAGGCCGACAAGATTGCGCTCGCCAGCAAGCTGCTCGAGTCGGCGCTGCGGTTGAAGGTCGAGATCGTCTTGCCCGTCGACCACGTGTGCGGCACGTCGGCGGACGACAAGACGGAAGCGGTCGAGGTTCCGGATCGCGCGATTCCCGCGCACCTGATGGGCCTCGACATCGGCCGCAAGACGCGCGAGCTCTTCAAGCAGCACATTCGCGGCGCGAAGACGGTGCTGTGGAATGGGCCGATGGGCATGTTCGAAGTGAAGAAGTTCGAAGAAGGCACGCGCCAGGTCGCTGAAGCGATGG
>JAYUXE010000293.1:0-2205 GCA_043753165.1 Archangiaceae bacterium
CCCGACGCCTTGTACCGGGCCGAGCCTTCGATCGCCGCTTCGGCGATCTTCGAGGTGAAGAGCTTGATCGAACGGATCGCGTCGTCGTTGCCGGGGATCACGAAGTCGATGCCATCGGGATCGCAGTTGGTGTCGACGAGGCCGATCACCGGGATGCCGAGGCGCGTGGCCTCGTGAACCGCGATCTGTTCCTTCTTCGGGTCGATGACGTAGATGCAGCCCGGCAGGCGGGTCAGCTCTTTCACGCCGCCCAGGTTCTTTTCGAGCTTCGAACGCTCACGCTCGAGGTTCGCCACTTCCTTCTTCGGCAGGCGATCGTAGGTGCCGTCTTCCTTCATCTTCTCGATCGTCTTGAGGCGGTCGATGCCCTGCTTGATGGTCTTGAAGTTGGTCAGCGTGCCACCCAGCCAGCGGCTGGTGACGAAGAACTGACCCGAACGGGCAGCCTCTTCCTGCACGACGTCCTGCGCCTGCTTCTTCGTACCGACGAAGAGCACCGAGCCACCGCGCGACGTGATGTCGGCGACGAAGCGGAAGGCCGCACGGGCCATCGCAACGGTCTTCTGGAGGTCGATGATGTAGATGCCGTTACGGGCGCCAAAGATGTACGGCTTCATCTTCGGGTTCCAGCGCTTGGTCTGGTGGCCGAAGTGCACGCCGGCCTCCAGCAACTGACGCATCGTGATGCCACCTGCGGGAGCCATCTGCTGCTGCTGCTGATTCGTCTCGTCCATTGCGGTCAATTCTCTTTTATGAATGCTGCGGTTCGGTTGAGCCTCCACGATCGCTTGATGGGGCACTGAGACCCTCTTTCTGGACGATCCAGAAAGCACCGGGGATTCAGCACGATCGTGTGTGAATTTTTGCTGCCGCCTTCGACCAGCACCGCGTCGGGGCGCTGAGGCGTGTAACAAACCCTTTTCCGACAGGCAACAGGCACGGGCGGCTCTCCCGCAACGCAGGGCTTCACCGGTGCCGGGGTCGCCGCCACCCCTGCCGTCGATCGCACTGCCGCCGGTCGTCCGATTCCATGGCTTTCGTGTTTCGCCGACGGCTTCGAGCGTATCGCCACGCGGAGCTCGCGGCAGGCGACCGCGTCGGCGTTCGAGGTGCCGATCAACCTTTGGAAGATCGTTGCCGTGGAACCTCTGCGAGAAATCGAAAGCGCTGCGGGTTCTCTCGACGTCCCTACGGGCATGGGTGAAGGCGAAGGCCGGTTCTCCTCGACCAAAGCGTGCGTTCTGAGCCCGATTTCTCTCAAGAAGGGGGGGTGGGGCGGTGGCACACCGAAACGCCCGATTTCGTCGCACCACGGAACCGGACGACGGCCGAATGCCTGCGCCAGACGAACAGCTCAGTTACACGTCAAGACGCTGGTGAAAGTACCCACCGGAGTCGACCCTGACCCCGAGTAGAACAGCCGCCCGAAAGGCGCCCAGTTCGTGAACCCGTCCTTGTTGCCCGGGCGGCAAGAGGCCGGCTGTCCCGAGCAGGAACCGGTGGTCGCCGTCGTCTCGACCGCCGTGCCGGCGGGGGTCTTGGTGCCCGCGAGATCCGTCATGCGCGTCATCACCTGTTTCGTGAACGCGGTGCCGGTCGGATCCACGTCGTACCGCACCGCGGACATCCACAGGTTCGTCGCGGTCGGGGTGATGCGCGGGCGCTGAATCGACTGGGCGCCGTTGGCGGTCGCGAAGCTCAGGTACGCGAAGTGGTAGCTGGGCGCCGTCGTCATCCAGAACTCGAGGTCCGACCGCGGAGTCGCGCCCGTGTCGCGCATCACATACGCGACCGCCCACTGATCAACCGCCGCGCTGCGGAAGAACGTCACGTCCGGAGCGTCCATCGTCTGCGTCGCCGTGTAGGTCTTCACCACCGTCTCGGCGCTCTTGAACAGGCCGTCTTCGTCGATGGTGAACTGGGTCAGGTTGCCCGCAGTGGTGAGCCACGAGAGGCCCATTTTCCGGTAGGCGCCCGCGCCGGGGCAGGTCTGCGTCGGCACCCAGTCCTGGTGCGTCGAGTCGGCGCCGAGGCCTGCGACGTGGCTTGCGGTGCCGGCCAGAATCGTCGGAGCCGTCAGGGCGCCGGCCACACACCCCGGGTTGCGAATTTCCCACGACGCGTTCACCGGGCAGGCTTCGACGCGCGCGAGCTTGTAGCCCACGCCCGCTTCCCGCCAGAGGATCGTCACGCGCCGACCATCGC
>JAYUXE010000294.1:0-2203 GCA_043753165.1 Archangiaceae bacterium
GGCTGATCGCTTTGTTCCTCAGTCTTGATTCCCAACACCGCGATCCGCTTGCTGGCTTTCACCAGGGCCGCGATGCCCGCCTCGTCGTCGATGATCCGCGCCATGGCCTACCCATAACGCGTGTATCGTCCGCCCGCCCATGAACGCCCTGATTCTTGCTGTGGTGCTGGCCACCACCCCCGACGTTGGCCCGTCGTCCGTCTACGCGCTGAAAGGCAAAGACTTCGCGGTGCAGGCCAGGAAGGACCTCGCGACGCTGAAGATGTTCGCGACCGGGCTCGATCGCCTCGACGCCCAGGTGCAGGGGCGCTTCGAGCTGTTCAGCAAGAAGGAAGTCCGCACGTACACGCCCGAAGAGAAGCAGCTGCTGCTCACGACCTGGGGCGCGTACTTTTCCTATTTCTCGTCGCTCGAGCAGCTGCGCCAGCGCTACTGGGGCTTCGTCACGCTGCCGCCCACCGATGACCGCCACCCGTGGGGCTTCCTGCTGACCCATTCGGCGCTCACCGCGCTGCTGTCGCACGGCCTTCAGTTCGCCGAGATCACGCAAGGCAACAAGCAGCTCGAGACGCTGTTCGACGAGCCCAACGCCGAGTTCGGAGTGCCCCAGGCCAGCTACGCCAACTTCAAGGCCACCGCGATTCACGTCAGCACCAGCACGCAGCTGATGAGCGGCGACGCGTACGCAAAGCTCGTTCAGACGAAGCTCAAGAAGGACAAAAATCCCGACGTGCAGTGGGCCTGGCAGTCGCTCGACGCGTGCGGCAAGACGGCCCGCGAGTGCCTGGTGCGCAGCGGCAACAAGCTCTTCACCGCCAACGCGCTCGACATCTTGAAGGACTCGACGACCGCCGCGGTGTTCCCGGTGCAGAAGTCTTTTGCCGAATGGTTCGGGGACACTCGGGTCGCACGCGCAGGGAAGCCGCTGATGACGAAGGCGGCGCTCGATCAAGTGATTCCGCTGATGTTGCCGGGCGACGTCGTGGTGACGCGGCAGAACTGGTTCCTCTCGAACATCGCCCTGCCCGGCTTCTGGCCCCACGCCGAGCTGTACCTGGGCGAGCCCGACGATTTGAAGAAGTACTTCGACACGGATCTCGAGGTGATCTCGTGGGCGCAGGCGCAGAAGGAAAAGACGGCCACGTTCAGCGAGCTGCTGAGCAAGCGGTACCCCGACAAGTGGAGAAAGTACGGCGGCAAGGACTTCCAGGGCCACGGCCCGATTCGGGTGATCGAGGCGATCAGCGAAGGCGTCAGCTTCACGTCCAGCGATCACGCGTTCGGCGTCGATTACCTGGGCGTGATGCGGCCGCGGAACAGCAAGCTCGAAAAGGCGAAGGCGATTCTGCGCGCGTTCGAATACCAGGGCCGCCCGTATGACTTCGACTTCGACTTCTTCTCGGACGCGTCGCTGGTGTGTTCCGAGCTCGTCTACAAGGCGTACGCACCGTCGGCCGAGATGAAGGGGCTCAAGCTCGACCTCGTCGACGTCGCCGGCCGCCGCACCCTGCCCGCGAATGATCTCGTGAAGCTTTACGCGAAGGAACGCGGCAGCCCGAACCGCCAGCTCGACTTCGTCGCGTTCGTCGATGGGCGCGAGAAGGAAGGCACCGTCGTCGTCAGCGACGAAGAGTCGTTCGCGAAGAGCCAGGCGCGAATGAAGTGGGACATCGCCCAGAAGTGACGCTGTCGACGGTTCATGCCTTTCGCTGCAAGGTGACGCGGAAGCAGGTCGCGTTGCCGTTGGCCGGGTCGAGCGCCGCATCGCCGCTATGCGCCCGCGCGATCTGCTGAACGATGTGAAGCCCGAGGCCCAGCCCGCCCTTCGCTTTCGCCTTCATGCCGAGGAAAGGGGTGAAGAGCTGGGGCCGCAGATCTTCCGGCACCGCGCCCTCGTTCTGCACCGACAGCTTCACCTTCTCGGGTTCACGGCCGTCGAGCTCGAGCTGCACGGACGACGCGGGCAAGCCGTGCTTCAGCGCGTTGTTGAGCAGGTTCGAGAGCAGCTGGGCCAGCCGGTCTTCATCCCACTGCCCCGCAAGCGAGCCACCCAGCGTCGACACCTGAATCAAACGATTCGGGTGGACGAGGCGCAGCTCGGCCGCGACGCGTTGCGTGAGGTCCAGCAGATCCATCGGCACCGGCGAGACCGGCAACCCGCCCGCCTCGCGAACGCGCACGAAGTCGAGCAGGTCGGCGATCA
>JAYUXE010000295.1:0-11710 GCA_043753165.1 Archangiaceae bacterium
TTTGAAGGCGCCGCTGCCTGCAGGCTTCTCGCTGTTGCACAGCGCATCGAACTCGTCCGGCCCCGAGAGCAGATTCGGAGCCAGCGTCGCGTTGCTGACGAAGGCGAACTTCGCCGTGCCGCCGAACGGGGCAGGGCTCAGGGCGGCAGTCTTCGTCTTCCCCATGCAGTACAGGCGCAGGGTGAAGCTGCAGCCGAAGTTGTTTTCGGCAGTCCACGCGCTGGGGCCGTCGTTCACATTACCGAACGTGCCGAACACGCTGCTGCCGACCGTCCAATCCGTGCACGTCTGGCCGCTGGTGGCGCCGTTGCCTTGCGTGCCGGTGGCGACGTACCCGTCGGTGGTGATGAGGGCGCCGTTCTCGTCTCGGTTGATGGGGTGCCAGAGCTGACGCGCAGCAATCTGCGTCTGCGAGTCGAACACCGGCTTTCCATCGATTCGCACCCACCCCCGTGCCGCCCCGCCCAGCCGAACGAGCACATTCGAAGTCGAGCTCGAGATCCACGCCTGGTAGCCGTTGCCCGTGGCGTTGTTGATTCCCGCAGCGCTCGCCATCACGTTGCACTGGCTGTCGGCGTTGGCGACGCTGCCGATCGCCGGGGCGCCCACGTAGGTCCTGGACGACGCGAAGATGAGGTTGTTGTTCATCGGCGCGAAGGTCGCGGTCGCGTTCCTGCTGAGGTTCATCGTCACCACGCAGTCGCGGTTCGAGTTGGTGCAGGCCCCTGTCCACCCCGTGAAGAAAGCGTTCGAGCCGTTGGTGGTTCGTGCTTGCAGCGTCACCACCGTGCCGGCTGGGTACAGATCGCTGCAGTTGGCGCCGCAAGCAATCGCGCCGACGGACGACGTCACGGTGCCCGTGCCAGTGGGGGTCACCGTCAAGCGAAACAACCCGACGCCTGAGACTGCCATCGAAATCGCGGGTCCTTCGGCGTACGACATCTGCAGCGTGGCGTTGCGCGTGCCGCCTCCACCTGGCTTGAACACCGTGGTGACGACGCAGTTGCCCATCGCGGGCACGGTCGTGCCGCAGGTGCTCATCGTCTGAAACTCGACGGCGTTGTTGTTGCTGAAAACGAGCCCCGTTGCAGGAAGGTTGCCGCTGTTGCTGATGGTCCACGTCGCCGTACCCGCGCTGACCATGTTGACTTCGACGCCGCCGAAGTCCTTCGAGCCGGGCGACCCTGTGAGCGCTCCCGGGTTCAGGCCCGCGCCAGTGAGCATCAGCGCGGGCGGAGCACCCCCGGCAGTGGCGCTGACAGAAAGCGTCGCAGACCGGGCGAGGTTCGAAGTGGGGGTGAAGCGGACCCGCAGGTTGCAGCTCGCGCCGCCCGCCAGGCTCGAAGTGCCGTTGATGCAATCACCCGCCGAGCCGGTTTGCAGCGCGAAGTCGACGCCCATCAACACGGTCGAGACAGGGCTCGAGGTCTGCTGGCCCGTGTTGCTGACCCGATAGGACATCGTCGAGCTGGACCCGACGGTGACATTTCCGAAGGCCACCGAGTTCGGGACGACTGCGGTGAGGGTGAGCGTCGCAGGGGTCTCGGCCGTGCCGCTAAGAGAGGCTGGCGCCACGCCGCCGGACGTCGCGCTGACGTTCAGGCTGGCCGCTTTCGAGCCGGCCGTTGATGGCTTGAAGGTCAGCTGCACCGTGCAGCTCGCTCCCGCGCCGAGCGTGCCGGTGCAGGTGTCATTGGAGATGACGAAATCTGCCGGGTTCGAGCCGGCCAACGTGGACGTCAGCGCCGCCGTGGCGCCCGCTGGAACGCCGCCCGTGTTGGTCACCGTGAAGCTCTGCGCCGCGCTGGAGCCGCCGACGACGGTGTTGGCGAAGGTGAACGATGGGGGCGCCATCGAGAGCTGGGCCGGCATCAGGCCCACGCCGGTGAGGTTCGCAGGTGCCGTGCCCCCGGGGTTGCCCGACACTTCGAGCGTGGCCGTCTTCGGCCCTGCAGAGGCCGGCGAGAACCGCACGCTGACGGTGCAGGTTCCCCCGGCGGCAAGAACCCCAGTGCAGGAGTCAGTGACCACGTTGAA
The DNA here is from genome assembly GCA_043753165.1 of Archangiaceae bacterium. Classification (GTDB taxonomy): domain Bacteria; phylum Myxococcota; class Myxococcia; order Myxococcales; family Myxococcaceae; genus JAGSPQ01. The sequence goes on from JAYUXE010000295.1 coordinate 2,038, forward strand.
GCTCGAGCCCGCCAGGGGAAGCAACCGGGTTCCGAGTGTTCCGCTGGGCGCGCCCCCGGTGTTGGTGATGGTGAACGTCACGGGTGAAGCGCCGGTCATGCCTTGCAGCACGGCCCCGAAGTCCTGGCTCGCAGGCGAGATTGACAACGCGCCTGGCGCGATGCCCGCGCCCGTCAACGTCGAGACCGCCGCGCCACCGGGCGACGCGCCGATGGTCAGGGTCGCTGCTTTGACGCCAGTCATGGTCGGGGCGAACTTGACGACGAGGGTGCAGGCGCTGCCGCCCGGAATCGCCGCCGTACAGGTGTTCGAGGCGATCGCGTACTGGTCGGCGTCGGGACCGCTGATTATGGCCGCCGCAACGCCGCTGGACACGCCACCGCTGTTGCTGACGGTAAACGAGATGCTGGACGACGAGCCGATGGTCACCGAGTTGAAGTCCTGGCTCAGGGGGGCGATCACCAGCTGTGGGCTCGCAAGCGAGGTTCCCGACACGGGCGCTGCCGCCGCACCTCCGGGCATTCCGGTCACCGTTACCGTCGCAAGCCTCGCGCCCGCCGCCGCCGGCTGGAACTGAACGTTGACCGTGCAGGAAGCGTTGGGTGCGAGCGTTTGACCTGCACACGTGTCTGAGCCCACGACGAAATCGCCGGCCTGGGTTCCCGTCACGAGCGTGGCAAGGGGGCCCGTGGCCGCGCTGCCGTTGTTCTGGACGATGAAGGCCTGGGTTGCGCCCGGCTTTCCCTGCTCAATCGACCCGAAGTCGCGCGACAAAGGTGAGACCGAGATGCTCCCCGCGCTGAGCCCGGTGCCCGAGAGCTGGGCGATTGCCGTGCCTCCCGGAGTCCCCGTTACGTTGAGGGTCGCCGCTTTCAGGCCGGCGGCAGTGGGGCTGAACCGCATGCTGATTTGGCAGCGCGTGTTGGCGGCGAGCACCTGACCCATGCAGCCGTTGCTGGTGATTTCGAACTCTGCGGCATCGGCGCCCAGCACCATCGTCGCCAAGGTCCCCGAACCCACCGCGCCGGTGTTGGCGACGTCGAACGTCACCGTGCCGCTGTTGCCGCCTTTCGGGACGATTCCGAAGTCCTGTGTCCCTGGCGTGATGTCGAGGCTTGCGCTGCTTGCGCCGCCACCCGCGCCACCCGCGCCACCACCGGCACTGCCGCCAACTCCGCCGCCGCCGACTCCGCCGCCGCCGACTCCGCCGCCCGCGCTGCCGCCGACTCCGCCTCCGGTACCCGAGCCGACCGCGCAGAACCCGCCCGTACAGATCTGGCCCGTCGGGCAGTTTGAATCGGTGGCGCACGGAGCGCCGGAAGTGGTCGGAACGCATCCCGCCGCAAAAAGAGAAAGCAGCACAACAGAGGGTCGAATGCGCATGGACCCGCGAAGCTACGACAAATACGGGGTTTCGTCGGGATTCAGCCCGGGTGGTGCCCCGTGTACGCCGAATCATTGATGTACTTGCTGGCGTCGCTGACCTTCACGCCGCCGGGCACGGACTCGATCATCTTGCCGTCGCCGATGTACATCGACACGTGACCGTTCTTCACCAGCAGGTCGCCGGGCTGCAGGTTGTTCTTGTCGACCTTCGGCAGTGACGCCTTCATCGCGCGGCTGCTGCCGAGGTTGCTCACGTCGATGCCGGCCTTCTTGAGCATCGTGACCATCAAGCCCGAGCAGTCGTAGCCGATGACGCCCTTCTGCGAGACGTACGGCTTCTGACCATCCATCTGGTACGTGCGGCCATCGCCCGGCGTGCCGAAGCGGAAGGGGCTCGCGCCACCGACGTACGGAGCGCCCAGCTGCGACAACCCGAAATCGATCGCCGCCTGAATGTTCGCTGCAGCGCCCGCGGGCGCCGTCGGGGCCACCGGAGCTGCGGGCTGTGCCGACGCCTGGGCCTGCACGCCCGCGATGAAGCGCTTCAAGCCTTCCGGGTCTTCCTTCGCCATCTTGAAGAAGTTCTTCAGGTTCTGGCGTTCCTTCGGGTTCATCCCCGCGACCTTCACGCCGAACGTCTTGAGGTCGGCCAGCTTCTTGTCGAGCGCGGCCTTCATCGTCGGGTCGTCGTTGAACTGAATTTCCTTCTCGACGCCGGCGATGGCCGTCTGCACGCCCTCGCGATCAGCGATGACGGCGGCGAGCTCTTCTTTCGCTCCGGGTTTTCCGGCGGCGACGGCCAGCTGCAGCTGCGCAATCTTGTTGTCGAACGCGCGCAGGTAGTCGGCGCCAATCGCGGGCGACGAGACGGTCTTCCGGGCCGACGCGCGCAGGGCGCTTCCACGACCCGTCGACATCTCGTCACCCCCCGACTTTTTCGTCGGCGGGTGTTTGACGGCGGCAGTTGCGACCTTCGGGGCAACGTGGCGAACCGTCGACTTCGAGATTTTGTGGGACATGGTGGATTGTCACTCCAGTTCGGTCAGGCGTTCGGGGAACTTCTGTAAAGACGCTTCGCTTCGGGGCCGGAATTGAAGGCCCTTCTGATCAAGGACCCGCCCGTTCCGAGAAGTCGCAGCTGTGCGATTCTGCCCTTCATGAGAGCCCTTGCGATGGTCGCCCTTGTCACCCTCGGGTGCGCCCAGGATCCAGTGCCCGTCGTCCCACCCGCGGTGCCGTTTCAAAAGCCCGTCGCGGTGCCCAGGCCGCCCGTCGAGCCCACGCCGAAAGAACCCGAAGGCCCCGCCGGGCTCGAGCGCGCCAGGGTCGGCGATCGCCTCGAGTTCCGCTGGTCGCGAACCGAGAAGCCTGCTGCGACTGCGGTCGGCCCGGGGGAAGACCCGATGCTGCGCAAGATGCGGGTCCCAGCGAGGTTCAGAGGCTCGACCCCTGTCCCTCCGGTCGTCCAAAACGAGGTGAGGAAGGGGACGCTGGCCGTGACGCGGCTCGCGTCCGAGACACCCTTCACGTTTCTGGTCGAGGTCCAGTCTGAAGACGAATCGGTGCGGAAAGTGTTCGAGTACTCGGCCGACGTTCCGTTGAAGCAGGTGCTCTTTCGCACCAGCGTCGATGCCGAAAAGAAGGACGTCGTCGTTCAGGGCGAACGCTTCAACTGCGTCACGGCCGCGAACCGCCTGGTCGACCCGGCCGCAGAGAAGCTCGCGATGTCAGGCGGCGTGGTGTCGCAGACGGCAGAAGATTCGAACGTGCCCGGCTCCGTTTCGCTGACGCTGACGAAAATCTCCACCACGAAGGCGCTCGCCTACACAGAGACGCCGAGGAAGGTCGACAGCTTCGAGACGCCTCTTGATGTCGCCGTCCAGCAGGTCCACGACTTCGCCACGGCAGCCGATGACTCCCGGCAACGCGCGGCGCAGACCGTCGTCGGGCAAGCCGCTCGCACGTGTCTGCCGAAGACCAAAGAACGAGGCTCGCTCTCCGTCGCGATTCAGAGCCGAAAAGTGCTCTCGATTGACTGGGCCGGAAGGCCAGCGAGCAAACCGTTCGACGCTTGCCTTCGCGAGAAGCTGAAGAACATGAAGGTCGCCGACAGGCCCTTCAACATTTCCATGTTCTTCCAGTGAAGCAGCCGATTTCATGGCGGCGGCGGAAGAAACGGCCGCCTTCCCGCCTGCGAGGCATCGCCCCCCTTCGGATCCGCATTCTGCGTGGCATGATGCGGCCGTGTCGCGCGTCATTTCATGCCTGTTGATTGTGGCCTTGCCGTGCACTGCTCTCGCGGCGCCCGACCTTCAAAAGAAGGCCCGCGCGCGGATGAAGAGCCTCGACTTCGAAGCCGCGCTGCCTTTGCTCGAGCAGCTGCGCGACACACCCAACGTCGACCCATCGGTGCACGTCGACCTCGGCATCACCTTCGTGAACCTCGGCCGCGCGGAAGATGCGCGCAAAGCCTTCGACGACGCGCTCGCTTCGAACCCGAACGTGCCGCTGCCCGCCGGCGTGCCGCCGAAAATCCGGAAGCTGTTCGAAGACGTGAAGGCGGCGCGCGCGGTCGCTCCACTTCCTCCGCCTCCAGCGGTGACGGTGCCGAAGGAAGAGCCCCCGCCGCCGCCCGCGGCCGTCCTCGTCGCGCCCGTCGAGGTGCAAAGAGAACGCATGTTGCTCGCGCCCGCCGTGTTGCTCGGCTCCGGGGCCGTCTTCATTCTCGCCGGCGCCAGCACGGCAATGGCCGCTCAGAGCGCGGGCCGCGAGCTCAGCGAATCGCTGCACACGTCGGCCGAGGCGCAGGCGTTGCTCTCGTCGCGCGCGTCGTTGGGCACGTCGAGCTACGTCTGTTACGGGCTGGGCGCCGCACTCGCCATCACCGGCGCCGCCATCTTCGTCTTCTCGGGCGGCACCACCCCGCAGGTCTCTGCCTTCGCCACCCCCGGCGGCGGCGCTGTCTCGGTACAGGGAGCTTTTTGAAAGCAGCCGTCTTCATCGTCGCCCTCGCCGCGCTCACGGCGTGCCCTCCGGCTGGGCCCGTCACCATCATCTGCCGCAGCAACGCGAACTGCCCGACGGGCCAGGGCTGCAGCGCCAGCGGCATCTGCGAACCGGGAATTGGCGGCATGAACGGCGCCCGCTTCGCCGTCAGTCCGAGCACCGCGAACGTCGTCCTCGGCGGCAAGGTGAAGCTCGTCGCGACGCTCGACGGCGTGGTCGTGCCTGCGACGTGGTCGGTGGCCGATGGCAAAGGCAGCATCGACGCCGAAGGCACGTACACCGCGCCGGCCACGCTTCCCGCCGACAACGTCGCCACCGTCACTGCCGCGCGCACCGATGACTCGACCACCACGGCGACGGGCCTCATCGCGCTGCATCCGGTGCTTCCGTTGCCCGCACTCACCGGCATCTCGCCGAACACCGCGAACGCTGGAGCCGCCAACCTCGTCCTCACCGTCACCGGCACCGACTTCGGCCCGACCACCGACGTGCTGTTCGACGGCGTCCGCGTGCAGACGCGCTACGACTCATCGACGCAGCTCACCGCCACCGTGCCCACCAGCGAGCTCGCCAACGGCCGCATCGCCACCGTCACCGCGCGCACCCCGGGCCTCGGCGGGACTTCTTCCGGAGCGTCCTTCACCCTCAACAACCTCTCGGCGTCCCTTGGCGCCATCACGCCGGCCAGCGCGCTGGCGGGAGCCCCTTCCGTCACCCTCGTGTTGACTGGGGCCGGCTTCGCGCAAGGCGCCACCGTCACCTTCGGCGGCACCGCGGTGCCCACCACCTTTGCCTCGACCTCGCAGCTCAGCGCCGTCGTGCCAGCCGCGCAGCTTCAGAAGTCGGGCGTGTTCAACGTCGCCGTCCGAAATCCCGCTCCAGGCGGTGGTGGAGCAGGCGACCAGGTCTTCCGCGTCGACGCCGTCATCAAGACCGTCGCCGGCGGCTTCACGGGCGACAACGGCGTCGCTGCCTCCGCCGCGCTGACCCGCATCGCGTGGATGGCGTTTCACCCGGTGACGAACGAGCTCTATTACTCAGAGCCCGAACGGCACCGCGTGATGAAAATCGATTTGACCGGCCGCGTGCGCAAAGTGACCGGCAGCGGCGTGTGCGGCTTCTCGGGCGACGGCGCCGGAGCGAGCCAGGCCGTGGTGTGTGCGCCCCGCGGCGTCGCCTTCGACACCGCCGGCAACCTCTACTTCGCCGACGGTGGCAACGCGCGGCTTCGGAAAATCGACACGCTCGGCACCATCACCACCGTCGCAGGCACGGGGTCCTGCAACTACGCAGGTGAAGGCCCGGCCGCTTCGACGCCCGTCGGCGACATCACCGACGTGAAGATCGCGCCGTCCGGAAACATCTACTTCAGCGCGCTGGGCTGCACGAACAACCACCGGGTGCGCCGCATCGTGAACGGGATGACGCAGAACCTCGCCGGCAACGGCACCAGCGCGGTCACCACCAGCGGGCTTCCCGCCGCGACGAACTCGCTCAACAACCCGGTGGCGATCGAAGTCGACGACGCTGAGAACCTGTACATCGCCGAGTTCGATTCGCACCGCGTGCGGTTCGTCGGCGCGAACGGGCTGATTCAGACGTTCGCAGGGAATGGGTCGACGACGCCCTTCACCGACGGCGTCGCGGCGAACGCCAGCAGCGTGCAGAGCCCGCGCGGCCTCGCGCTCGACGGCGCCAGCAATCTGCTCGTCACCTCGTTCAACGGGCTGCGCGTGCGAAAAGTCTCGGCGGAAGACGCGGGCACCAACGACGCCGGCTTCCGCATCACCACCGTCGCGGGCTCGGGCGTTTCGGGCTTCAACAGCGGCGACGGGATGAATGCGTTGCTCGCGAAGGTCGGCCACGTCGCGGCCATCGCGGTCTCGAACGATGGGGGTGTCTACTTCTCGTCGTCGTCTGACTTCGGCGCCGCGCCGAACTCGATTCGCCGCATCGATGGGTCGGGCAACGTTCAGCTGGTCGCGGGCGTCGTCCCTGCCAATGCCACCGCGCTCGATTCCTACTTCCAGCGTCCGTACGGCGTTGCGATGGACGCGGCCGGCAACCTCTATGTCAGTGACCGCGAAGCCGACCGCGTGTGGAAGGTGGACGTGGCGGGCGCGGTGACGATGTTCGCGGGCACGGGGCTGCGCGGCTTCAGCGGGGAAGGGGGCCCGGCGGCGCAGGCCGCCATCAGCCAGCCTGAAGCCCTTCAAGTCGACACCAACGGCGACGTCTACTTCGCCGACACCGGCAACGCGCGCATCCGCAAGGTCGACAGCAGCGGAAACATCGCGACCATCGCAGGCGGCGGCTCGACCCCGGGCGGCTGCACCACGAACGGCGTTCCGGCGACGGCCCCGATGGGCGCGGGCCCGGCGTACAACTGTTTCGGCGACGACTACTTCGCCACGGCCGCGGTGCTCGTCGGCCCGCGCGGACTCCTGAAGTCGGGCAGTACGTTGTTCGTCACCGAGTACGACAACTCGACCGTCGTCTTCCGGGGGCACCGCGTGCGCAAAGTGAACCTCACCACGGGCGTCATCACGACGATTGCGGGTGGCACTGGGTACGGAAACAACAACGGCTTCTCGGGCGACAACGGGCCGGCGACCGGCGCCCTGCTGAACCAACCGGCGGGCCTTGCGCAGGACGCTGCAGGGGACCTGTACGTCGCCGACTCGGGCAATCGCCGCGTGCGCAAAATCAACCTCGTCAGCACGCCGATTGGAACCATCAGCACGGTGGCCGGCACGGGCGGTTTGGGCTCGAGTGGAAATGGCGGGCCCGCGCTGGTCGCGCAGTTCCGGCGGCCGTGGAGCCTCGCGTTCGATTCAGCGGGCGCGCTGTACGTCAGTGATTTCGAAGCGCACAACATCCGGCGAATCGAAGCGGCGGGCACGGTGACTCCCATCGCCGGAGCGCAGCAGTGCTCGACCTGCGCCGCGGGCCTCGCGGGTGACGGTTCGGCGGCGAAGGACGCGACGCTGTATCAGCCGGCCCAGATTGCGGTATCCCCCTCGGGGCAACTGTTCATCGCCGATTCGCTGAACGAGCGAATCCGCGCGTTGGGGCCGTAACGAAAAACGATGGCTCAGATTGGCCGCTACAACGTCGAGCGTTTGCTGGCCCGTGGCGGCATGGCCGAGGTGTATCTGGGGAAGGCCGAAGGTCCCGGCGGCTTCTCGAAGGTCGTCGTCATCAAGCGGATTCTTCCCGAGCTGGCCGAAGACCCGCAGTTCATCGAGATGTTCCTTTCGGAAGCGCGGCTTGCGGCTCAGCTGAGCCACCCGAACGTCGTGCAGGTGTTCGACTTCGGTGAGCACGAAGGCCAGTACTACCTCGCGATGGAATACGTGCGCGGCGAGACGCTCCGAACGCTGGTGCGCGCGCATCAGAAGCTCGGCAAGTCGATTCCTTCCGAGGTCGCGGCGCGCGCGGTCATCGGCGTGTGTGAAGGGCTGCACTACGCGCACGAGCTCGTGGACGAGAAGGGCGTCAGTCACAACATCGTTCACCGCGACGTGACGCCCGACAACATCATCGTCAGCACTGCAGGCGTGCCGAAGCTGCTCGACTTCGGAATCGCAAAGGCGGCGACGAACGTGCACAGCACCGCGGCGGGCACGGTGAAGGGCAAGTACGCGTACATGGCGCCCGAGCTCATCCGTGGAGAGCCGGCGGGCCGGCAGCTCGACGTCTATGCGCTGGGCGTCACGTTGTACGAGCTGCTGTCGTTGAAGCGGCCCTTCGAGTCGGCCACCGAGCTCGGGCTGATGAAGACGATTCTCGATGGGTCGGCGAAGCCGTTGACCGTCGCCGATGGCGTCGACCCGCAGCTTGCAGAAATCGTCGCGCTCGCGATGAACCCGAACCCCGCCGGCCGTTACGCCGATGCGCACGAATTCCAGCTCGCGCTCGAAGACTGGTTGGCGACTTCTGGAAAACGCGCGGGAGCGACCGAGCTCGCCGCCGTCGTCGCCGAAGTGACGCAGCTGCGCGGTGGCCAGCCGAGCCTCGGGCGGCTCGACGCGGTGAAGGGCACGCCGGTGTCGGGCGTGCGGCACAACTCGGGGCTCAAGGCGGCGATCGACTCGTCGCCAGACCCACGCACGGTGGTCGGCGAGCCGCTGGAGGTTCGCCAGAAGTCGCGGCGCAAGGTAGTGCTCGGCGTCGGCTTGGGCGTCGCGGCGTTTGCGATTGTCTGCGCCGTCGTGTTCTTCGCGACGCGTCCGCCCGCGGTCGTCGAGGTCGACCAGCGCCGTCCGGTGGGGTTTGCGGAAGAGCCGCCCGAGGTGCCGGTGCCTCAGCCGGTGGGCGCTCCGGTGCCGACGCCGGTGCCGGACCCCGAGCCGGTTGCAGTGCCGGTGGTGAAGGTTCAGCCGCTTCCTCCTGCTGCTCCGAAGCCGGTGGCGAAGGTCGTGAAGGGCGAGGACGGCTACCTCACGCTGCGCACGGACCCGTGGTGCGACGTCTACCTGGGCGGCGACAAGCTCGGCACCACGCCGCTGGTTCGCACGCCGATTCCTTCGGGCAAGTTGACGCTGGTCCTCCGCAATCTCCGCGCGGGGGCAAACCGCCGGCTGGTCGTGGTCGTCGAGCCGGGCGTCGAATTGAAGCAGGCGCTCGTAATGCCGCAGGGAACCCTCGAGCTCTCGCTGCCCGCGGGCACCGAGGTGACGCTGGACGGCCAGCCGCTGGGCAAGACGCCGATGGAGCCGCTGGACGTCGTCGAAGGAAAGCACGAGCTCAAATTCAATGGTTCGACCCGTGCGGTGAAGGTGAAGGCCGGCCAGCGCGAGGTTATTCAGTAGGAAATGAAAATCGCCAAATCGCACGGCCTGCGGCTCGAGCGAATCAAAGCTTCGCCGCGCTTCATCGACGGCACGTTCAAGAACAAGAACGCGACGCGGATGATGGAAAAGGGCTCGGGCTTCGCGGTGTTTGGCGAGTACTTCACGGGGAAGCAGACGCGGAACCCGCCGGCGCCGCTGCCGTCTGAGAATCCGCTGCCCGCGTGGCAGAAGCCGCCCGAGACGGGGCTGCGCACGACGTGGCTCGGGCATTCGACGGTGTTGATCGAAATCGATGGCGTGCGGGTGTTGACGGACCCGGTGTGGGGCAACCGCGCGTCGCCGGTGAGCTTCGCGGGGCCGAAGCGGTTTCAGCCGGTGCCCGTGACGATTGCGGCATTGCCGAAGCTCGACGCCGTCATCGTCTCGCACGACCACTACGACCACCTCGACTACCCGACCATCGTGCAGCTCGCGAAGCTCGACGT
>JAYUXE010000296.1:0-5339 GCA_043753165.1 Archangiaceae bacterium
ACCCGATGAGCGAGAACTACGCGCTCGACGTGCTGACCCTGGTCGAGTCGATCCTCGGGTCCAGCCGGCGGAGCGTCTCGACCAGGTAGAGCGAGAGCGTCTGGTGGAGCGAGAACTCCCGCTGCAGCCCCTCGGCCAGCTCGAGGTGCGCGCCCATCGTCGCGGTGCGCCGCACGTGGTTGATGATCCCCGCGCCCAGCAGCGATCGGAACAACGCGCGCGCGTGCTTGAGCAGCCGGCCCTTGATCACCACCGAGCTGTGCGACCCGCGCACCAGCTTCACCAACCGCTGGTACCCGCCCTCGCGCGTCTCGGCCCCCGCCTGCAGCAGGTTGATGATCAAGCCGTGCGTCACCGTGAACCGCGACTCGAGCGCCTCGGGCGACCCCGTGCGCAGCCGTTCGAACGTCGTCTTGTCCCAGTGCGCATAGCCGCGCGTCGGCGGCTTCTGCATCACCACCTTCTTCCCAGCGTCCTTCTTCTTCGCGAGCGCCAGGTTCTCGATCATGTGCACCGGCGCCTGCGCCACCACCGTGCCGCGATCGTCGAACCCCTTCCGCCCAGCTCGCCCCGCAATCTGCTGGAAGTCGCGCACCGTCAACACCGCTGTCTTCTCGCCGTCGTACTTGCACAGCTGCGTGAACAGCACGCTGCGAATGGGAATGTTGACCCCGACCCCCAACGTGTCCGTGCCGCTCACCACCTTCAGCAGCCCCGACTGCGCGAGCTTCTCGACCAGCCGGCGGTACTTCGGCAGCAGCCCCGCGTGGTGCAGGCCAACCCCGTGCAGCAGGAACTTCTTCAGGTCCTTGCCGAACGGCGTGTCGAACCGGAACCCCTGCAGCGCTTCCTTGATCTGTTCCTTCTCGGCCTTCGTCGAAAAGTCGATCGACAAGATGTTCTGCGCCTGCTCGGCGGCCGCACGCTGGCTGAAGTTGACCAGGTAGATGGGCGCGCGTGCCGACTGAAGCAGCCGCAGCACCGTCTCGTGCAGCGGCGTCTCGCTGTACTCGTAGTCGAGCGGCACCGGGCGTTCTTGCGATCGCACCTCGGCGAACTCCACGACCGTCAGCGCCGTCACCGATTCCTTGATCGAGGTGAGGTCGCCCAGCGTCGCCGACATCAAGACGAACGTCGTCTGGTCGAGCATCAGCAGCGGCACCTGCCACGCGACGCCGCGATCCTTGTCGCCGTAATAGTGGAACTCGTCCATCACCACGCCGTCGACGAAGTGCCTGTCTTCCCGCAGGCACAGGTTGCTCAAGATCTCGGCCGTGCAGCACAGAATCGGAGCGTCCCGGTTGATCGCCGCGTCCCCCGTCATCATCCCCACGTTCTCCGCACCGAACGCTTCACACAGCGCGAAGAACTTCTCGTTCACCAGCGCCTTGATGGGGCACGTGTAGAAAGACCGTTTGCCCTGCGCCATCTGCATGAAGTGGAAGGCGAGCGCGACGAGTGACTTGCCCGAGCCCGTCGGCGTCGCGAGCACCAGGTGCTTCCCCGACAGCAGCTCGAGAATCGCTTCCTCTTGCGCCGGGTACAGCTGCACGCCCGACCTCGTCGCATAGTCGACGAAGCGATCGAGCATGGCGTCGGCCGACAGCGGCGGCTCCCCACGTTTCGGCAACAGCACAGCCAGCGGAGCGTCACCCATCGTCCGACGCGACTACCTCAACGGATCCTGCTTTGCATCAAGGCGCGCTTAACAACCGCCGTCGCAGCGGATTTACAGCCTTTACCTTGCTAACTTCCGGACCGTCATGACGCGACTTGTCATTCTAACAAAATCATAGTTATCCTGGGCCACAACCAGGCTTCGACCCCCCTTAACTTGTTTTCAGGTTCCTCGATGACGCAGAAAGTCAAAGCCGCCGAAATCAAGTCGTCCCAGCGGTCGCCGCTGCTCACCGAAGGGGCGCTCCAGTTCCTGGGCGCGCTGCACCAGGAGTTCGAGCATCGCCGCCAGGAGCTGCTGGCCGCCCGGAAGACGCGGGACCCGGCGTACGACTTTCTGGCCTCGACTGCGCTGGTGCGAAAGGGCGATTGGAAGGTCGCACCCGTGCCCGCCGCGCTCGCCGACCGCCGGGTCGAGATCACCGGGCCGACCGACGCGAAGATGGTGATCAACGCGCTGAACAGCGGCGCCAGCGTCTTCATGGCCGACTTCGAAGACGCAACCGCCCCAGCCTGGGGCAATTTGCTGCACGGCCAGGAGTCGCTGCACGCCGCCGTTCGCCGCACGCTCACCTTCGACGCGCCCGAAACGAAGAAGCACTACGCGCTGAACGAGAAGATCGCGGTGCTGTTCGTTCGCCCGCGCGGCTGGCACCTGCCCGAAGCGCACGTGCTCGTCGGCGGCGAGCCGATGTCGGGCTCGCTCTTCGACTTCGGGCTCTTCTTTTTCCACAACGCGGCCGAGCAGCTGAAACGCGGCCTCGGCCCCTTCTTCTACCTGCCCAAGCTCGAGAGCCACCTCGAGGCCCGGCTGTGGAACGACGTGTTCGTCTTCGCGCAGGACGCGCTCAAAATTCCTCGAGGCTCCATCAAGGCCACGGTGTTGATCGAGACGCTGCCGGCCGCGTTCGAGATGGACGAGATTTTGTTCGAGCTCAAGGAACACTCGGCCGGGCTCAACTGCGGCCGGTGGGACTACATCTTCAGCTTCATCAAGAAGCAGCCCGACCTGCTGTTGCCCGACCGCGGGCAGATCACGATGGATAAGGGCTTTCTGCTCGCCTACTCGCAGAAGCTGATTCAGACCTGCCACCGCCGCAAAGCGCACGCGATGGGCGGCATGGCGGCCCAGATTCCGGTGAAGGACGACGCGGCCGCGAACGATGCGGCGATGGCGCGCGTGACGGCGGACAAGCTGCGTGAAGTGAAGGCCGGCCACGATGGCACGTGGGTCGCGCATCCCGCGCTCGTGCCGGTCGCCAAAGAAATCTTCGACGCGCACATGAAGGGGCCCAATCAGCTCGACGTGATGCGCGAGGACGTGAAGGTCACGCGCGAAGATCTGCTGCGCGCTCCAGAAGGAACCCGCAGCGACGACGGCCTTCGCCAGAACGTGCGCGTCGGCGTGCGCTACCTCGAGGCCTGGCTGCGCGGGCAGGGCTGCGTGCCGCTGTACAACCTGATGGAAGACGCCGCGACCGCAGAGATTTCTCGCGCGCAGGTCTGGCAACAGGTTCGCCACCAGCTCGTCCCGGTCGAGAAGCTCGACGCGGTGATGAAGGAAGAGCTCGCGAAGTTCACCGGCGGCAAGTTCGACGAGGCGCGCGAGCTGTTCCGTTCGCTGTCGACCGCGCTCGACTTCGAAGAGTTCCTCACGCTTCCCGCCTACCAACGCCTGCTCGCTGCCGAGCACTAACCGCAGTCTTCAAACCCGGAGAAAACGATGTCCACGAAGTCGACCCCTGCAGACAGCCGCGCCAGCCGCTTCGAGGGAATCACCCGCCCGTATTCGCAAGCCGACGTCGAGAAGCTGCGCGGCAGCATCAAGGTCGAGCACACGCTCGCGCGCATGGGCGCCGAACGGTTGTGGGATTTGCTGAAGAGCCGCTCCTTCGTCCCCGCTTTGGGAGCGCTCACCGGCAACCAGGCCGTGCAGCAGGTTCGCGCGGGCCTCGAGGCAATTTACATCTCGGGCTGGCAGGTCGCTGCCGACGCCAACACGTCCGGCCAGATGTACCCCGACCAGAGCCTCTACCCGGTCGATTCCGTGCCGGCGCTGGTGACCAAGATCAACAAGGCCCTTCGCCGCGCGGATCAGATCGATCACAGCGAAGGAAAGAAGGACACGCACTGGTTCGCTCCGATGCTGGCGGACGCGGAGGCCGGCTTCGGTGGCCCGCTGAACGCGTACGAGCTGATGAAGGCGATGATCGAAGCGGGCGCCGCGGGCGTTCACTACGAAGATCAGCTGGCCAGCGAGAAGAAGTGCGGCCACATGGGCGGCAAGGTTTTGATTCCGACCTCGCAGTTCATTCGCACGCTGGTCGCCGCGCGCCTCGCCGCCGACGTGTGCGACGTGCCCACGATTCTCGTCGCGCGCACGGACGCCGACAGCGCGAAGCTGATCACCTCGGACATCGACGAGCGCGACGTGCCGTTCATCGAATCGAAAGACCGAACGAACGAAGGCTTCTTCCGTTTGAAGGACGGAAAGGGGCTCGATTTCGCGATCGCGCGCGGCCTCGCCTACGCGCCGTACGCCGACCTCGTCTGGTGCGAAACGTCTCATCCGGATCTGGATGAGGCGAAACGCTTCGCCGAAGGCGTGCACGCGAAGTTCCCCGGCAAAATGCTCGCGTACAACTGCTCACCCTCGTTCAATTGGAAGAAGAAGCTCGACGACGTCACGATCGAGAAGTTCCAGCGTGAGCTCGGCGCAATGGGCTACAAATTTCAGTTCGTTACGTTGGCCGGCTTCCACGCGCTCAACCATTCGATGTTCGAGCTGGCCCATCAGTACAAGACGGGCGGCATGGCGGCGTACTCGAAGCTGCAGCAGCGCGAATTCGGTTCAGAAACCGATGGTTACACGGCGACGCGCCATCAGCGCGAAGTCGGCACCGGCTACTTCGATGTCGTTTCCGAAGTGATCTCGGGCGGTTTGAGCTCGACGAAGGCGCTCGACGGTTCGACCGAAAAGGCCCAGTTCTAAATCGTGCTGCTCGGCTTCCTTGCAGTGGGCCTGCTCGTTGCAGCTTTAGAAGGTCAGCAAGTCGTCTGACTTCAAAAAAAGCCTCCGGCTCCTGGTCGGAGCTCCCCTCTGGTTTCCGCGCCCCCTTCGGACACCAGAGGGGATTTTTGTTTTGGGCTCCGGCCGCCGATCCATCGCCGATTGCTGCGTTGCGGGCCCTGCGACGTACAAAAGTACGTCTCGGTCCCGCGCCTTGCACTCGGCGTGGCTCGACGGCCTCCCCCTCGTCTCCACCTCTGCGTGCGTCGCAGCTTGCTCGTTGACCGCCTGCGCGGTCGCCAGCGATCCCGCCTCCTCCGCAGAGAGCGGGTTGGCGACGGGCGCCTACTCCTTCACTCCGACAGCCAACGTCTTGACGTGCCTCACCAAAAGCAGCCCGCACATGTACGCGCTGATCGCGAGCTGCCACTGCGCCGACTGGAACGCGCACGCGAGGCTCCCCGCGCCGCCGATCAGCAGCAGCAACACTGGCCCCCAGCGGTCGCTGCGTCGGTGGGTTTGTTGAAAAGCAAAAGCAGCAATGACCATCAAGAACGACAGCAGCAGAGCCGCGCCACTGAGGCCGAAGTATCTGGGCAACGTGAACAACGCAGCCACTGACTGGCCCAAAGCGCCCGCGTAGAGCGCATAC
>JAYUXE010000297.1:0-2197 GCA_043753165.1 Archangiaceae bacterium
GACGTCACCATCGAAGAAGTGGTGAACCCGCATCAGCGCGACGAGTTCTCACGCTTTCCACTCGACCTCTACGCGGGCGACAACAAGTTCGTCCCGCCCATCGTCGCCGAGCGCCGCGAGTTCATCGACCAGAGCATCAACCCCTTCTTCCAGCACGCCCGCGGTGCCTTCTTCCTCGCGCGCCGCAACGGCAAGGTCGTTGGCCGCATCGCCGCCATCAACGACAGCCGGTACAACGACTTCCACGACAGCGACATCGGCTTTTGCGGGATGTTCGAGTCGCTCAACGACCCCGGCATCGCGGCCGCATTGTTCGAGACCGCCGCCAAATGGATCCGCCTGTCCGGCCCGCAGAAGATGATTGGGCCCTTGAACGTTTCCTTCCACCACGACATCGGCTGTCTCGTCGAAGGCTTCGACCGTTCGCCCTCGATGATGATGCCGTACAACCCGCGCTACTACGCGAAGCTGTTCGAGCTGAACGGGTTCACCAAGAGCAAAGACCTCTGGAGCTACGAGCTGCTCGCCAGCGAGCCCATGCCCGAGAAGGTCGTGCGCTTCGCCGACCGCGTTCGCACCGCTGGCGGCATCACCGTTCGCCGCATCGATTTGCGCGACGAGGCGAACGAACGGCGCCGCATCAAGAACATCTACGACTCGATGCTGAAGCCGGGCTGGGGGTTCGCTCCGATTTCCGATGTCGAGTTCGACGCAGCCGTCAGTCGCCTTCGTCCTCTCATCGCGCTGCGCCCCGAGCTTTGTCTGGTGGCCGAAGCGAACGGGGAAGCCGTGGGGTTCGGCATCACGGTGCCCGACACGAACATCGCGCAGAAGACGACGGGCGGGTACCTGTCGCGGTTCGGGATTCCCGTGGGCCTGGCGAAGATGTTGTGGGCGACGCGGAAGATCGACCGCCTGCGCGTGCTGCTGTTCGGCATCAAGCAGGGGTGGCGCCGGCGCGGCATCGACGCGCTGCTGGCGGTCGAGACGATGCAGGAAGCGCGGAAGCTCGGCTACGTTTCGGGCGAGCTCGGCTGGACGGTGGAAGACGACAAGCTGATCAACCGCACCATTCAGGCGACCGGGGCGCGGCGGATCAAGACGTACCGGATTTTCGAGCGCGCCATCTGAAGCTCTGTCATTAGGGGCCGGTGAACTCACCATCTGAGCCGCGCCGCATCGCCCTCTTCATCGACTTCGAGAACCTCGTCACCAACACGGGGATTACGTCGGCGAACTTCGATCTGCAGCCCGCACTCGACCGCTTGCTCGAGAAGGGCAAGGTCATCTTCCGCCGCGCCTACTGTGACTGGTCGCGCTTCAAGGACGCGAAGAGCCACCTGCACGAGTTCGGCGTCGAGCTCGTCGACGTGCCGCCTTCGACCCGGGCCGGGAAGAACAGCGCCGACATGCGCCTCGTCATCGACGCCCTCGAGCTCTGCTACGCGCGCGAGCACATCAACACGTTCGTCATCGCGTCCGGCGACAGCGACTTCTGCCCGCTGGCGTACAAGCTGCGCGAGAACGACCGGTTCGTCATCGGCCTCGCGGTGAAAGAAGCGACGTCGCCGTTCTTCGTGAAGGCGTGCGACGAGTTCCTGTACCTCAAGGGGCAGGGCGGCGGCCGCAGCGAGCACTCGCGGCCGTCCAGCAGCCGCAGCAGCAAACCGCACAGCAGCAGCAGCCCGGCCCTGGCGTCCGTCGCCGCCACCGAGCCCTCCGCCGCGAAAGAGCCAAAGAAGGCACGCGCGGTGCCGGCGATCGCACGCGAGGTCGTCTCGTCGCTGCTGTCTCGCGCGACCGGCGGTCTGAACCCGTCGCTCATCAAAGAGACCATCGTCCGCAAGCAACCCGACTTCGACGAGCGCGACCACGGCTTCTCGACGTTCTCGCGCCTGCTCGAGGCGATGGAGAAAGAAGGCCTGCTCAAGCGTCAGCAGCAGGGACGCCAGTGGTACGTCGTCGGCGTCAATGATGCCGTGCCCGAGCTCGCTCCGAAGAACGGCGACACGGGCCTCGAACATGCCGAAGCAGCCGAGCACGACGAGGAATCGATTCCGGATCCGGAAGACGACGAGCTCGGGTAGGGCGTTTTCCGAGCCCTCGCGACTTCAGCGAATGAAGTTGACGAGCTGATCCAACTTCAGCGGCACCGCGACGCCGCCAGACTTCACCTGGGCGTCGAACTTCAAGTTCG
>JAYUXE010000298.1:0-2196 GCA_043753165.1 Archangiaceae bacterium
CGACGCGAAGCCGACCGCGTAGCACCACTTCGACAGCGGGCTCGCGCTCGAGGTCACCTGCGTGAGCAAACCGGTCGAGCTCGGCACCTGGCCGCCCGCGTAGGTGAGCGCGTTGGCGTGCGCGTACATCCGGTAGAAGTAGCGCGTGTTGGCGGTGACGTTGCTGTCGGTGAACTTGTTCGACGCCGTGGGCCCGTTGTCGACGTAGACGACGGTGGCGGTCTCGTTGACTCCGCCCGACATGCCGGCGACTGCGAAGTTGTTGTTGGGGACGGTCTCGGTGATGGCGACGTTGCCCGCCGCGAGTTGAACGTCGTTCGCCAGCGACACGTGGGGCTGGGCGGCGTTCTTGGTGGCGGTGATGTCGAGGTTCGCGGCGCCGTTGATCGCGGTCACGATCGCGGTGCCGATGCCTGAGGTGCTGATGGCCGCGGAAGAGATGTCGACGCGCACCCGGCCCGCCGCAATCGACGCGGGGCTGTCGAAGTCGAACTCGAACACGACGGCAGGGTGAACACCGTCGCTCAGCGTAAAGGTCGACCCATCGGCCATGTTCTTGCGCGTGGTCGGGGTGATGTCGCCGGTCGCGAAGGCGCCGCCGACGCCCTGGCCCGCGGTGTACGTGACGCCATTGGTCGGGGCCCAGGTGACGCCCGTCGTGTTGCGGGCGACGACGACGCCCTGATGCGGGCCGGTGTTGCTCCACCAGAGGCGGTTCTGGGTGACGCTGGTGCTCGCGGTGAACGTGCGGACGTTGGGCGTCGGAGGCGTGGGCAGCGGGCCGCCCGTCCCGAACGACGCGTTGCCCGGAGCGACGAAGCAACCCGTCGCCGGCGCCGGACATTCGGGCGAGCAGGTGGCTCCGCTGCCATCGGTCGCGCTGGTCGAGTTGGTGTCGTAGCCCGTGATGACGAAGTCGATGTTCTCGAGTGGCGTGCTGCCGTTGAACAGCGGCACCGAGAGCGTCGTGAGGTCGCCCGGCGGGTGCATCGCGACGAAGTCGTCGAACACGCTGGTGCTGTTGACCCAGGAAATGAACGACAGCCGCGAGCCGACGGGCGCGTCGAACGTGACGGTCGCCGTGCCGCCGTTCGCAGCCAGCGCAGGCACCACCCACGCGTTGGTGCCGAGGGTCAGGCCCCAGCGGTTCGCGAGCACCGTCGCATTGCCGTTGTCATCGCAGGCGCCCGAACAGAACGCGTCGCTGAGGTTGCAGTTCGAGTTGGCGAAACTGTACGTCGCGTACGGCAGCGTGCCGGGCTGCGGGGAATTGCCGACGCTGATCAACGGCTGCAACGTGAGCAGCCCGGTCGACCACCCGTACGTCGTATTGGTCGACGTGTTGGTGAGGACGATGGTGAACTGCGCGGCCGACGCGGTGGTCGCGGCGAGCGCGGCAATCAGAACGAGCGCGCGCTTCAAGGCGTCACCTCGAAGGGCAGGGTGGCAATGAGCGCGCCCCGGTGAAATACGCGCGCGTTCCACGTGCCCGTCATCTGCATCGCCGAGATGTGCGTCGCGGCGACTGGCATCGCGAACGCCACCTGCTGGCGGTCGTACTTCGTCTTCGTCAGCACCTGCGCCTGGCGGTCGAACACCTGGCCTTCGGGTGACGTGAACTCGACGACGAGCTCGGACGGGGGAACCCCCACCACGTCCACGGCGACATGCACTTCACGAAGGTCCGAGAGCGCAGTCGTCAGCGGCGGTTCGGTGACCAGCGTCGGCACAATCGAGACTTCGACCTTTGGCTCGAACGGATTTCTTCCGAGCCGTACCGGCGCATCCCTGTTGCCGATTTCCGCAAACACGACCGGCGGGTCGTCGATGACCAGCACGGGCAGCGTGCCTTCTTCCACGCGCGGCGAGATGCGCTCAGACGTGCATGCCACGAGCGCGAGCGCGCAAAAACCAGGGGCCCATCTCATGTTGAAGCGCCTCCGACGGCGAGCTGCTTGCGGCACAAATCGTTCAAGAAAGAGATGACGTCGGCTTCGATGGCCAAGGTCTGGGCGTCGAACTCGGCTGCGAGGACCCCGCTGATGTCGGCGATGGTTCGCCGGCCGTCGAGCAGCTGCCAGACGCGTGCAGCCGTCCCATTCAAGGCCCGCACCATTCGCCCTTCTGCATCGAGCACGACCCATTCGCCGTCGAGCAGGCTGTCGTCCGCGCCCGGCTGGCGGTGGACAATCGAGT
>JAYUXE010000299.1:0-2194 GCA_043753165.1 Archangiaceae bacterium
CACCGCGACTCGAGCGCCTTCAGACACTCGGGGCTCGCCACGTGCCCTGCGACCGATTCCGGAGCGGCCGGCAGACTCCCCGCTTCCCGCGACCGCGTCCCCAGCACCACGCAGTACGTCTCGGGCTTCAACCAGCCGTCCCACCTGCCTTGCGCGTCCGTCTGAATCACTGCGTTCGCCGGCACCGGCAGATTCTCGCGGCCCACGTAGAGCTTCAACGTGAGGTTCGCGGCCGGCCGCCGCAGCTTCGCGTCGGACTCGGGCGTCACCTTTTCCTTCGCGCAGTGCGCATCGCGAATGACCGCCTTGCCCCGGACGAACTGCGCATCGTCCGCGACATTGCTCGGCCGCACCGGAGCCACTGGCGGCGGCGTCCCCGCCGAGACACAACCGCACAGCAGCATCAGCCCGAGGGTCGCTCTCATTTCCGCGCGACCGCCGTCACCGTGACCTCATCGCGGTCATGGTACAGCTGGCGCATCTTCAATTGCTCCCAGTTGCCTTCGGCGAGCACGTGGCGAATCCGCCAGAGCATCGTGTTCTTGTCATTCATCGGCAGCTTGAAGTTCGCCACCAGCACCGTCGCCATCTTCCGGCGCCCCCACTTCCCGAGCAGCTGAGCGACCTCGAGCGGCCGCCACGCCATGTCGCACAGCAACCACTCGACCGCCTCTTCGGGCTCGAACGTGAAGGCGCTGGCTTTGATGTGCACGACCTTCTTGTGGTTCTCGAGCTCGGGCACCAGGTTGGCGGGGTCGACGGCGAGCACCTTCGCGCCCCGGGCGACGAGGCGTTGGGTCCAGCCACCGGGAGCAGCCCCCAGGTCGACGCACTCTTCGCCTTTGCCGGGGCTCACCCCCAACCAATCCAACGCTTCTTCGAGCTTCATCGCCGCGCGCGAGGGCGCTTCCCGTTCGCGGCGCATCCGGTGCCGCCCACCGGCAGAAAGGCTCAACGCATCGCGCGCGCGAATCTCGCCCACCGCCCAGCACCGGTCATCGACGAGGCAGACCTCGAAGAGCAGCGCGCCGAGCTTCAACGCCGTCGCTGCATCGGCCAGCGCGTGCGCGGGCAGCTTCGCGGCCGAAGACACCGTCTCGGCGAGGTTTGCGAACCGGTGGTGAAAATCGGTGTCGGGCTCCCAGACCTGCAGGTGAAACGGCTGGCCGGGAAAACGAAGCTCGTCGATCGCGCCGACGACGTCGCTGACCTCGAAGCCCACCCGCGCGAAGACGGGCGGCGTCTCGGCGGCATCCGACTCGATCAACCCCGGCCCCAGCAGCCGCGGCTCGGCCTTCTGCCAGGCGAGCTCTTCGAACAGGTGCGCCTCGAAACCCGCGCGGCACGTCCACAGCCAGCGGCCCGGCTCGGGAGCCAGCACCGTCAGCGGCATCGATGGCAGGCGGACCTTCGGCGGCGACGGGGGGGCCGGGGTGTTACCTGAGTGCATCGGTCGACCGGCCGGATGACGGGAACGTCGGTTGCGCATCGTCGGTTGGGTCTTACCTTGCCGGCCGCATTTCCGTTGGCTTTCCCGAGCCTTCTGCGACAGAAGGCGCGGGTGGGAGCACTGACAAAATGATCGAGTGGACGCTGCGCAAAATCATCGGCACGAAGAATGAGCGCGAGCTCAAAAAGGCCTGGCCGAAGGTCGCGCGCATCAACGAGCTCGAGCCTCGGTTCAAGGCGCTCACCGACGATGGGCTCAAGACCGAGACGACCCGCCTCAAGAGCGAGGTCGGCAACGGCAAGGCCCTGGACGACGTGCTCTACGAAGCGTTTGCGCTGGTTCGTGAAGCCTCGCGCCGCACCATCGGCCAGCGGCACTTCGACGCCCAGCTCATTGGCGGCATGTTCCTGCACCAGGGCTGCATCGCAGAAATGCGCACCGGTGAAGGCAAGACGCTGACCGCGACGCTGCCGTCGTTCTTGAACGCGCTGTCGGGCCGCGGCGTGCACATCGTCACCGTCAACGACTACCTCGCCCGCCGCGACGCTGAATGGATGGGGCGGATCCACAAGTCGCTGGGCCTCACCACGGGCTGCATTCTTCACGACCTGTCAGACCAGCAGCGCCAGGACTCGTACCGCGCCGACATCACCTACGGGCAGAACAACGAGTTCGGCTTCGACTACCTGCGCGACAACATGAAGTTCCGCCTGCAGGACTACGTGCAGCGCGAGCTCAACTTCG
>JAYUXE010000300.1:0-2193 GCA_043753165.1 Archangiaceae bacterium
AGAAACAAGGTGACGACCGTGAGCCTCTCGCTCGCTAAGCCGGCTGCAGAAAACGCCCCGCGACCAGGTGCGAAATGACTTCGAGCGCGTCTTCGGAACCGAGCCGCTGCACCGCCGCGTCCACCGTCGTCGGCTTCTGAAACGCGCCCAGCACCTCGAGCAGCACCGCACCTTCGTCGCCCTGCTGCAGCACCGGATCCTGAAACCTGCGCGGGTTCACCGACGGCACGCACGACAGGCCTGAGCCGTTCACCGATCTCACGATCGTCACCGGCTCTTGCGCGAGCTTCGGCGGCACCCGGTACGCGCCCAGCCATTCGCCCAGCGCGTATTCCTCACGCGCCACGGACGCGTCCTTCAATCGCGTGCGGCCGTTCAACGGCACATGCGCCTTCGCATCGGCCGCTTCCCAGACCATCGCGTCGACTTCGTCCGACGTCTGCTGCACAGCCGCCTCGAGCTTCTCGTCGCGGTACCGAATCATCGGGACGGTCGTCAGCCCCGGCTCTCGCGCCTCGAAGTAGCCCAGGAACTCGTCGAACGTCTTCGCTTCCGTCTGCATCTCGAAGCGCTCGGGGTGCTCGGTGACCAATGCGCCGGGCTGCGCCTCGAGCCGCTGATACCCGACTGAACACCCGCGCTTCAGCACCTTCTCGACCAGCTTGCGTTCTTGTTCGAGCGATCGGTGATTCGCGAATGGCAACCCCGCGATGCCCGAGATCTCGAGCTCGAGGTTCGGGTGTTTCTGGCAGGCGTCGATCACCGCGAACAGCTCTTTGTCGGTGGGGCAGGGCTTCAGCAGCCCGCGTCCCATCTGCTCGAGCCGCTGCTGTTCCGAGAAACAGCCGATGTCGAGCACCATGTACGCGCGCGCGAACGTCTTCGCGAGCACACCAGCGAGCTCGGGCGGCGGCACGCCCCAGAGGAAGTAAGTGGTCGAGTGCTTCGACAGGTCGACTCCCGCCCAGGTGCGGTCGAGAAACGCCGCCGTGCTGCCCGCGAAGTCGTACCGGAACTGCCAGGTCTTCCCGGCGATCTCGCGGTGGTCCTTCTGCACGCTCGCTTCCGGCCGCAGAAACGGAACCGCACGGCCGAACGTGGACTTCTGCATTCCGCGCGTGCCGCTGCAGTACAGGCAGTTCTCGCCGCACCCCTTCCCGGGGGCCACCCACCCCGAGAATGAATGCAGATCCAGCTGGCTCAGGAAGATGTCGTCGAAGTGCGAGTAGTAGACGTCGCCGCTCGTCGAGCCCTGCACGTACGTCAGTGGCGCGCGAGAGACGGTCTTCACCGAAACGACATTCGGAGGGTCCACGTCGCCACGCGCCAGCGCGAGCATCGGCACTTCGCCGTCGCCGAGCACGACGTGATCCACGCAGTCGAAGCCGATGAGCTCCTTCCAGAAATACGACGCCGTGTTCCCTCCGACCGCGATCTCGATCTTCGAATCGATGGCGCGCACCGTCTTCGCGATCACCAGCGCGCGCGCGACATGGTGGAACCACTTGAGGCTGATGCCGACCATCGCCGGCTTCACGTGCGCGAGGACGCCTTTCAACGTGCGCTTGATTTCATCGTCCGTCTCGTCGCCGTCGTACAGCCGCACGTACGCTTCGATGCCGTGCCGCCGCAGGTAGCCCGCGAGGTACAGGATCCCGCACGTCGCTTCGCCAGTGCCGGCGCCGATGAGCAGAACGGGGGAACGAAGGGACATCCCGGCTCAGCGCGGAAACCAGAATTCCATCACGCCGCGATCCGAACCCGGGTCACCGCCCCAGCCCGACGTGTAGTCGGCGGCGGCGCGACGGCGGAACTCGGCCGCGAGCGGATCCGATTCTTCCGCGTAGTCGAAGGGCAGGGCGCGAATGCGAAACGAGCCGTTGTCCTCGTCCCACACTTCGATCAACCGCAGCTGCCCGGGCCAGTCGGCCAGCGACGCAGATTCGGTTTCCCAGAACGCGTGCCCGCCCACCGGCCGCGCGATGCTGCTGTGGTACTCGTGCGAGTGTCCAGCGAGGTGCATCATCACGTGCGGGTAGCCGCCGAGGAACGCGCGCCATTCTTCCGGCGTGATCGCATCGGCCTGCTTCGTCCCACCGAACCCGCTGCCGTCTTCCAGTGCGCGCGCGGCGTGGTGCGACATCAGAATCACGTACTTCCCGTCGGCCTCGGCCTTGTCGAGCAGCGGCTTCA
>JAYUXE010000301.1:0-2192 GCA_043753165.1 Archangiaceae bacterium
TTCCTGCGATGGGTGCTCGTTCGTCTCGCGTTCGTCGGTGCGGGTGATCGTGCGTTCGTCGTGCCACAGCGACGGCCGGGCGACGATCGAGTTGATCGGCGTCCCGTCCCACGGGCAGACCTGTGCACCCACGGCGAGCTCGCGGGCACACTGCGGGCACTTCAGCGCGGGCATGGGAGTCAGCGCCCGCGAGTCTGCAACACCGAAGGCGGACCTACCAGAAAGGCGTTGATGGCCCGGGCCGCTTCCCGGCCGTCAGAGATGGCCCAGACGATGAGGCTCGGACCCCGGCTGGCGTCGCCTGCACAGAACACTCCGGGGACGTTGGTGGCAAAACGGCCGTCGATTTTCACGTTGCCGCGCGGGTCGAGGGCGAGGCCCAGCTGTTCCGTCAGCGAGGTCGACTCGGGGCCGGTGAAGCCCATCGCGAGCAGCAGCAGGTCGGCCTCGATGCGCGCTTCGGTGCCCGGCAATTCTTGCAGCTGGCCATCGATCGCAACCGTGTGAAGCGCAGTGAGGGCGCCGTCTCTTCCCTCGAGATTCTTCGTCAGCAGTCCGAACTGCCGCGCCCCGCCCTCGTCCTGGCTCGAGCTGGTGCGGAAGACCATCGGCCACTGCGGCCAGGGGTTCTGCGAGCCGCGGTGCTTCGGCGGAGCCCCCAGCAGTTCGATCTGCTGAACGGTGGCCGCGCCCTGCCGCAGCGCCGTCCCCAAACAATCGGAGCCCGTGTCGCCGCCGCCGAGGATGAACACCTTCTTGCCCTTCGCGCGTTCCTTGTCTCCGCGGTTGGCCGCCTCGAGGTAGTCCATCGCCTGGACCACGCCCGTCAGGTTCTTCTCGGGCACGGCCAGCGCGCGCGGCTTCCGGGCGCCGACGGCAATCAGCACGGCGTCATGATCTGCCGCGAGCTGCTTCCACTGAAGCGCGCCGCCGACATCGACGCCGGTGCGGAACGTGATGCCTTCGGCAGTCAGCAGCAGCAGCCGCCGATCGATGATCGTTTTCTCGAGCTTGAAGTCGGGAATCCCGTACCGCAGCAGCCCGCCCAGCTGATCGTCCTTCTCGTAGACGGTGACGTGGTGGCCGGCCTGGTTCAGCTGCGCCGCGGCGGCGAGCCCGGCGGGTCCACTGCCCACGACCGCGACGTGCTTCCCGGTGCGAGACGACGGAGGCCGCGGCAGCACCCAGCCTTCTTGAAACGCGCGCTCGATGATTTCCTTCTCGAGCGACTCGATCGCCACCGGTTCCTGATCGATGCCGAGCACGCACGCGGCTTCACAGGGAGCAGGGCACAGCCGGCCCGTGAACTCGGGGAAGTTGTTCGTGCTGTTCAGCGACGCCCACGCCGCGCGCCACCGTTCGTGGAACACGTGATCATTGAAGTCGGGAATCACGTTTCCCAGCGGGCAACCCTGGTGACACGTCGGCACGCCGCAATCCATGCAGCGGCCCGCCTGCTTCCTCGATTCGTCCGGCCCCAGCGGCGCGGTGAACTCGTTGCTGTCGTTCAGCCTTTCACGCTTGTCGCGCTTCGGAGGCAACGCGCGCGGCCATTCCATGAATCCGGTGGGTTTGCCCATGTCAGTGCTCCGAGCTTCCGACCGCACGCGGCCGTGGAGGGCTCGGCCGCGGCTTCAGGGTCGCCCGCCGCGCCTGCAGCACACGCTTGTAGTCACCCGGCATCACCTTCACGAAGCTCGGCACCAGGTGTTCCCAGTTGTCGAGGATGCGGCGCGCCAGCGGGCTGCCCGTCAGCCGCAGGTGGCTCTCGATCATTCCGTACACGAGCCAGATTTCAGACTCGTCGACCAGCGATTCGATTTCGACCATCTCGAGGTTGCAGCGCTGCCGGAAGGTGCGGGCGCGATCGAAGACGTACGCGAGGCCGCCGCTCATGCCGGCCGCGAAGTTTCGCCCCGTCGGCCCGAGCACCACCACCACCCCACCCGTCATGTATTCACAGCCGTGGTCGCCCACGCCTTCGACGACGGCGTTGGCGCCACTGTTGCGAACGGCGAAGCGTTCACCCGCGAGGCCCGCGATGAAGACCTCGCCCGCGGTTGCGCCGTACAGCACCGTGTTGCCGACGATCACATTCTCTTCCGGCACGAAGCGGCTGCCCGGCGGCGGCTTCACGACCAGACGTCCGCCCGACAGGCCTTTGCCCGCGTAGTCGTTGGTCTCACCTTCGA
>JAYUXE010000302.1:0-2188 GCA_043753165.1 Archangiaceae bacterium
GCCGCGCGCCAAGGTCACCAGGGCGAACACCGCAACCACCGCTGGCAGTACGAGCTTCTGCAGCGCAGCCAGACGAGACAGCCCCCAGGCCAAGAGCAGACACGACGCGACGCTGGGCGCGTACAGGTACCGGTCGGCCATGATGGCAGGGAAGGGGATGATGTTCGCGACGGGCGCCAGGCAGACGAAGAACCAGATACCCAGCAGCGCGAACATCGGTGCCCGGCGACGGACGGCGATGACGCCGGCGAGCACGATGCCCAGGACGAGCCCGAGGATCGCCAGCAGCCTCACATCGGTGAAACCTTGAAACGGAAGGAAGCAATAGTGAATTCTGAACGTCGCAGGCACAAACGCCTGTTGAACGTACCGGACGAGCGCCCAGCCCATCAAAAAGTAGTGTTGCGCCCATGACCCGCCATGCGGCGCGGTGATGACGCCCGCCAGCCTGCCGATCATCAAGAACTGCAGCATGAACCCAGAAGCGATGAAGCCGGGTCCGGCAACGCGCGCCAAGCTCGTCTTCCAGGCCGGTGGTTGGCCCTTCAGTCTGTCGACTGCCAGGAACAGCACGGGCGTCGCGATCGCCAGGCTCTTGCACAACAAAGACAACACCATCAGCGCGATTGCGACCGCGTAATGGCTGGGTTTGAGCGTGTCGCGATATTTCAGGAACGCGAGCACTGCGCCGACCATCGCCGACGTGAACATCGGGTCCTTCAGCCCCGAAATCCAGGTCACCGACTCGACGTGAATCGGGTGCACCGCGAACAACAGGGCCCCCCAGAACGCGGCCTGCGGGCTCAGGCCCAGACGCAGCGCGAGCTGCAGCACGAGCAGCACCGCGACGATGTGGAAGAAGATGTTTGCCAGATGGTAGGGAACCGAGTTGTCCGCGAAGTTTTGCCACAGCACCCAGTACACGGTGTCGCGCAAAGGGAAGAACTCGAGCTCGTGGGCGCTGTATGCCTCGGACGAGCTCCAGATCCCCCTTAACCCTTCCCAGCCTGGCGTGCGAACGCGGGTGTTTTCGGTGACGTAGTAGTTGTCGTCCCACCGCGTGAAGGGGCCCTGGATGCTCGTCGCGAAGACCGCGAGAGCGGCCAGCCCGAGGACGATGCGCTGAAGCTTGAGGTTTTCGAAGAAGGTCACGTTGGCTCGCAGACCTTATCGGCACGCACGCAAGCGACGAAGTTTTCGAGCCAGCAGGCCGCTTGTCGGCCAGACTGACTGCAAGTGGGCTTCATCGAATGGCTGCAGGTCACGTGGTTGGGGCTTACCGGGCTTTGCATCGGCAGCTTCCTCAACGTCGTCATCGCGCGCGTCCCCGACGGGCAGAGCATCGTGCGCCCCGGGTCGAAGTGCCCGAGGTGCGGCCACGCGCTGAAGTGGTACGAGAACATCCCGGTCTTTTCGTGGCTCGCGCTGCGGGCGAAGTGCAGCAACTGCAAGGCGCCCATCTCGATTCAATACCCTGCGGTCGAGCTCGCGACCGCCATCCTCTACCTCGCGGTGTACCTGCGTTACGGGTGGGGCTGGCCGTTGGTGCCCGGCCTCATCTTCATCTCGCTGCTCGTACCCCTCATCGTCATCGATGCGCAGAAGTGGATTTTGCCGTTCGAGCTCACGCTGCCAGGTATTTTCTTCGGGGTGCTGCTGCAGGCCCCGTTGGGCGGCCGCGCAGTGCTCCACGCGTTCATCGGCGCGTTGGTGGGCTTCCTCTCTTTCCGCGCGTTCGAGATCCTCGGCTGGTTCGCCTTCCGCAAAGAGGCAATGGGTGGGGGTGACAAGTTTCTGGTCGCGATGATTGGAGCGTTTCTTTCCTGGCAGGTGCTCCTCGCGATCATCTTTCTCTCGTCGTTGCAGGGCGCGGCGTACGGGCTGATTCGAATCGCGCTGACTGGCCGCGCGGCTGCCCCCGAGCCCGTGCCCGAAGGCGCGGTTGCACCGGTGGACGCTGCCGAGCCTCCGCCGTTGGTGATGAGCTGGGCGTTTCTGGGGCCGGGGCTCTCGCCACCAAAGCGAATCGCGCTGCTGCCATGGAGCCTGTTCCTGCAGCCGATTCCTGACGACCCTGTCGATGCGGCGGGCGAAGAAATCGACTGGGTGCCCGGTGACAGCAACCTGCCGTTCGGCCCGTGGATTGGGCTCGCCGCGATCGAGCTCATGTTGTTCGGCCCCTGGCTGG
>JAYUXE010000303.1:0-2186 GCA_043753165.1 Archangiaceae bacterium
AAGATGCTGTCGGAAGCCGTGAAGGCGAAGCTGAAGCTGCTGCTGCCGAACCTCTGAAGCGGCGGCTCTTCTCATCCGCGCGTCAGGGCACGGGCGGCACGTACGGCCAGCCCGGCAGGCTCGGCAACCCGGCCGCGCGCGCGAAGTAGTCGCCGGCGATGTTCGCGCTCTCGAGGATGGTGAGCAGCCCGCTGCCGGGGTGGGTGCCGCCGCCGACCCAGTAGAGCCCTTCGACCTCGCGCGACTTCACCTGCGGCCGCATGGGTCCGAGCTGCATCCAGTTGTGCGAGAGGTTGAACACGGCCCCGCGGTACACGTTGAAGCGGTCGCGCCAGGTCTGCGCCGTGATCACCCGGTGCGCCTTGATGTGCCTCGCGACGTCCTTGAGGCCCACCTTCTCGAGCCACCCGGGAATCTTCGCGACCATCTGCTTCTCGACGTCCTTCCAGTCGACGTCCTTCGACGTGTTCGGGGTCGGCACCAGCACGTACAGCGTCGAATGCCCATCGGGCGCCCCGGCCGGATCCGTCGGAGTCGGGTTGCACGCGTAGAACGGCGGATCCTCGAGATCGGCCGCCACGTCGTCCAGCGCCGCCGCGTCCGTGCGCCGCGCGTTCTCGGACAAGTAGATGAGGTGGTGCGGCAGGTCGTCGAACTTCTTGTCGAGCCCGAGGTACAGCATGAACGTGCTGCAGCTGTACTGCGCCTTCTCGAGCTTCGCGTCCGACAGCCGCGTACCAACTCGAACCGCCGGGTCGACCAGCTGCGTCGCCGCGTACGGAAGGTCGGCGTTGATCACCACCGTGTCCGCGTGAAGCGCTTCCCCGCCTGCGAGCAGCACGCCCTTCGCCTTGCCACCCTCGATCAGCACGCGCTGCACCGGCGCCTCGAAGCGAAACGTGACGCCGAGATCTTCTGCGCACCGCTGCATGCCCTTCGACAGCGCGCGAAAACCGCCCATCACGTGCCACACGCCGAAGGCGAGCTCGAGGTACGGCACCACGCCGAACACGCTCGAGCACGTCGTCGGATGAAGCCCCAGGTACTTCGACGGGTAGCTGAGCGCGTACGTCACGCGGTCGTCGTGGAAGAACGAATCGAGGTGTCCGTACAGCGTCTGCCACGGCTTGAAGCGCAGCGTGTCGAGCAGCCGCCAGGGCGCGTAGTACCCAAGCGAGTCGGCGTTGGTGCAGATGAACTTCTCGTACGCGATCGTGTACTTGTCGCGGCCTTCCTTCATCCACGCGTCGAACCGCGCGGGCAATGCGGGGTCGAGCCGACCCAGCGACTCGCGCATCTTCGCGACGTCCGACGAGGTGTCGACGTGCGTGCCGTCCCAGAAGTGAATCCGCGTGTTGGGATCCAGCGCCTTCAGCGTCACGTAGTCCTCGAGGCGTTTTCCCGCGCGCGTGAAGACCTGGGCGAGCACCTGCGGCAGCTGAAGAATCGTGGGGCCGGTGTCGACCTCGTAGCCATCGAAGGCCATGCCGCGCATGCGGCCGCCGGGAATCGGCTCTTTCTCGACGACCGTGACCTGGTGGCCGAGGCCCGCGAGGTTTAACGCCGCGGCGAGACCTCCGGGGCCGGCACCGACGACCAACGCTTTCATCAGGGCGAATCTCCGTCGAGGCTCAAGCCGAGCCGCTTGATGGTCTTCTGCAGGTGCGCCACGCCGGGCCCGCCGAACAGCACCTTCGTCCCCGGCGGCAGCCCCGCGGCGAGCTCGGCCAGCTGCGCGTCGAGCCCTTCGGCTTCGACCACCGACAGCGCGACGAGCTCGGGCTTCACCGTGTTGACGACGCGCAGCAGCTGATCGACAGGGGTGCGGGCTCCGAGAAAAGTGACGCGGTAGCCCTGGTGGCGAAAGCGCAGCGCGGCGCCAATGAGGCCGACCTCGTGCTCTTCATTCTCGAGGCAGGCGCAGACGACGTGGTGCTTCGAACGCCGGGGCGACTTCGAGAGCAGCGAGATCAGCCGTTGCCGAACGGGCTGCGAGATCAGGTGCTCTTCCGCGATCGTCAGCGCGCCGGCGTGCCAGCGATCGCCCACCTCGCGCAGCAGCGGCACGACGAACCCTTCGAAGAACACCAGCGGGGGCAGCCGTTGAATCGCAGAGTCCAGCACGGCCTCGATGCGCTGCTGATCCATGCGCTTGCCCGCAGCCATCACGTCGTTGATCCACAACT
>JAYUXE010000304.1:0-5309 GCA_043753165.1 Archangiaceae bacterium
CTCGATGCGTTCGCCTCACGCGTCGCGCACGACCTCATCTCCCCCCTCTCTCCCCTCAAGGGCTACCTCACGCTCGCGCTCCGGCAGTCGGGTGACGCCGCGATTCAAGAGCTGCTCGCGCAGGCAGAGTCATCGACGGCGCGGATGAGTGAGCTCGTCGATGCGCTGCTTCGGTTCTGCCGCGCGGGGAAGCCCAGCGAACGAACGTCCGGCGAGCTCGACACCGCGGTGACCACGATTCTGCTCGAGCAGAGCCAGGCCGCGGCGGCGTCGGGCGTGCAGCTCGAAAGGCACCTCGCTTCGCACGTGAAGGTGGCCTGCGCGGGCACGTTGCTGCAATCGATTGCGCAGAACGTGTTGTCGAACGCAGTGAAGTACACGGCGGGCCGGCCCGAGGCGCGCGTGACAGTGCGGGTCGCAAGTGAGAAGGGGTTCGCGGTGCTCGACGTGACCGACAACGGGCCGGGAATGTCGGAAGCGTCGCGGCAGCTGCTGTTCACTCCGTTCTTTCGCGCGCCAGAGGCCCGCATCCACCCGGGGCACGGGCTCGGGCTCGCCACGACCAAGCGATTGGTCGAGGCCCATGGGGGAAGCATCGACGTGCAGACGGCGATCGGCGTCGGCACGCAGGTCTCGGTACGCTTGCCGCTGACCGCATGAAGCCCCAAATCCTCACCGTCGACGATGATCCGCACGCGCTCGACCTGCTGCAGCGGTTGCTCGGCCCGATGGGCACGGTGACGCAGGCGTCGAACGCGGCCGAGGCGATGGCGTTGTTGTCGGGCGCGCGCGTGTTCGACCTCGTCATCACCGACATGGCGATGCCGAACCCGGGCGAAGGGCTCACCGTGTTGACGTGCTCGCGCGAGCACCAGCCCGAGACGCCCGTGGTCATCGTCACCGCGTACGGAAACATCGAAGGCGCGCTCGACACGATTCAGCAGGGCGCGTTCGACTACCTCTCGAAGCCCTTCGACATCGACGCAATCGTGCGCGTGGCGAAGCGGGCGCTGGAGCAGAAGCGGCTCGTCGCCGAGAACCGGAACCTTCGGCAGCAGGTGAAGCAGAGCCGGCTCGTCGGCAGAAGCGCGGCCCTGCTCGAGGTGTACAAGCAGGTGGCACGGGCGGCTCCGTCCAGCGTGCCGGTGTTGATTACGGGTGAGACGGGCACCGGCAAAGAGCAGGTCGCGCGCGCGCTTCACGAACGCAGCGACCGGGCGACCGGGCCCTTCATCCCCGTCGACTGCGGAGCGATTGCCGAATCGTTGATGGAGTCCGAGCTCTTTGGCCACGCGCGCGGCGCCTTCACCGGAGCGACCGGCGCCCGCCGCGGCCTCTTCGAAGAAGCCAACGGTGGCACGTTGTTCCTCGATGAAATCGGCGACGTCGGCCCGAAGATTCAGGCGCAGCTGCTGCGGGCGTTGCAGGAAGGCGAGATTCGCCGCGTCGGCGAAAGCGCGGCGGTGAAGGTCGACGTGCGGGTCGTCGCGGCGACGAACAAGGACCTCGCGGCGCTCGCGGCCGACGGGAAGTTTCGTTCTGACCTGCTGTATCGACTGGACGTGGTGCGGCTGCACCTGCCGCCGCTGCGCGAACGCGCGGAAGACATTCCGCTGTTGGTCGAGCACTTCGCGTCGCACCACGCGCGCGGCGGAGCCAGACCTGTGGTGACCAAGGACGCGTTGGATCGGCTGATGACGTACGACTGGCCGGGCAATGTGCGTCAGCTCGAGAACGTGGTCGCGCGCGCGCTGGCATTGAACGCGACGGGCGTCGTGGGTCCGGCAGATTTTCCAGCGCCCATCGGTGAGCAGCCGGCGAAGGCGCAGGGGCTCACGGGCGACAGCCCGACGTTGGCCGAGCTCTCGCGGCGCTATGCGGCGACGGTGCTGCAACAGGTGGGTGGCAACAAGTCGGAAGCGGCGAGACTGCTGGGGGTGGACCGCAAGACGCTCTACAAGTTGCTGGGTCCCGGCGTGGAAGTGGAGGCCGAATGATCAACAGCGGTGGCCGGTACTCCGAGCTGATTCTCGCGTCGACGTCTCCCGCGCGCAGGTCGCTGATGCAGTCGCTGGGCATTGCGTTCCGGGCCGAGGCGCCGGGCGTGGATGAGAACGTCGCCGATGGCTCCCCGCCCGCACTGGCGGTGGGCATTCTGGCTGAACGAAAGGCGCGCGCCGTGTGGGCGAAGAATCCGCAGGCGCTCGTCATCGGGTCGGATCAGCTGGTGAACCTCGATGGCCGCGCGGTGGGAAAGGCGCCCAATGCGAAAGAAGCGCGCGCGCAGCTCGAGGCGATGTCGGGTCGCACGCACGAGATTTTGACGGGCGTGTGCGTCGTCGGGCCTGGCTTTTTGAGCACGGAGGTCGAGACGGCGAAGCTGACGCTGTGGAGCTTCAGCCCGGCAGAGCTCGACGGCTACGTCGCGACGGGCGAGTGGGATGGTTGTGCCGGCAGCTACCGCGTCGAAGGCCGCGGGCAGGCGCTGTTCAAAGAGATTCAAGGCGATCGCACGGGGATTCAGGGCCTGCCGATGACGCGGCTCGTGCGGCTGCTGCGTGAGGCCGGTGTCAGCTTCTTCGGTTGATCAATCGCCCGCGCCGAGGAAGGTGAGCTTCCAGCCCTTCGCGCCCTTCTCGAAGAACATCGCCGCGGGGAATCGAGACGGGAGCAGCGGCGAGAACGACAGCGAGAACAAAGACAGACATCCATTCACCTTAGTACCGTGCGCACCCGTGAACCTCAGCCTGATCCTGGTCGGCGCGGTGAAGCTGTTGCTCGGCATCTTTCTCGGTGGCCTGGGCGTGGTGCTCGCCTACGCCGTGCTCTCGCGGCTGCTGCGTTCGGCGCGTGCCCTCGAAGACAACACCGCCGCGGGCGTTCTTCATGCCAGCGCCCTGCTTTCTCTTTCGATGCTCGCGAAGAACTCGCTGCTCGCGACGTACGACACCATCGACCTGACGATGCATGCCGGTAAGCCGACCGCGGTCGCGCTGCTCAAAGTCCTCGCGCACGGCGTGATGCACGTCGGGCTCGCGCTGGGCCTCGGCACGGGCCTGCTGTTCCTGGGCGTGTGGCTCTTCAACAAGCTGACGCCGGGCGTCGACGAAGTGAAGGCGGTGGGGGAAGGGAAGGTCGCTCCGGCGCTGGTGTTGGGAGCGATTCTCTTCGTCCTCGCCCTGCTCGCCGCGCCCGGCCTCGAGGCGTTGTTGGCGGGCCTCGTTCCGTTTCCGCAATTGCCGGCGAACACGATGGTGCCTTCGACGTGAAATCGGTTGGGCAACCTGCGCCGCCACCGAAGAAGGCGAAGGGCTGCTTCACCGCGGTGATGGTGGTGCTGGGCGTGTCGATGTCCTGCTGCTGCTTGAGCGGCCTGCTGGTTGTCGCTGCCGACGAATCGGGCGGCGGCTTCGACCCCCTCTCGGCCATCGCGGGGCCCGAGACACCGCTGGGTCGCGCCGTCGTGCCCGTCGACCTCGCCGCAGGGTTGGAACGCACGTACCGGTTCCGCAGCCGCCACCGCTACAGCGTCGGCTACGGCATCTCGACGGAAGTGCATGGCGAGGTCGACGCGGCGCACGAAGCGATGGCGCGCAGGTTCCAGTACCACTCGGCGGGCGTCGGCCAACCCTTCACGTGGCTTCCCCCGCGCGACTGCCGCGCAAACCCGTGGAGCTGCGTGTTTCAGGAAACGGCGCGAGACAGCGACGACAACATCGCTCCACTGACCGCGCTGTTTCGCGAGCGCCAGGCGGCTGCGAAGCTCGACGCGCGCGCGACAGCCGAGCTGGTCGTGAACTTCGTGCAGAACATCAAGTACCGGCTGCCGACCGAGACGTACTTCGAATTGTTACCGCCGGAAATCGTGGTCGCCGACGGCTCGGGTGATTGCGATTCGAAGTCCCTGCTGGCGGCGATGATTCTGCGCGACCTCGGCATCGAGACGGCGATGCTCTACTCACGCCCGTACGCGCACGCCGCACTGGGCGTGGCGCTGCCCGGCACGGGCAAGGCGTTCATGGCCGGGAAGAAGAAGTACCTCTACGTCGAGAGCACGTACCCGGGCTGGGCGATTGGCACCGTGCCGCCGCAGTACGAGAACGTGAAGCTGTGGGAAGTGCTGCCGCTTCATTGAGCGCGCGTGATGACGCGACCGATCGTTTCCGTTATCGGAAACCTGCGCGACTCGGCCCGTGACGCCACCTTGCGGGCCGCGTGTGCAGAATGGTCAAGTGCGTCGCAGTGAAGCCCCCCAATCGACGAATGAAGCTCGCCAACCTCGCGTGGCCGTGCGCGTTGGTTTGCCTGGCCGCGTGTGACGGCGTCATCCTTCCGGGTGACGAGACAGCGCCCATCGTCAAGCCGCCACCGAAGGTTCCGCCGGTCGTCGTCGTCGATGCGGGCCCGCCGCCGTGTGCGCCTGAAATTCAGGCGGTGCCGAAGCTGCTGCGCCTGTCGAACTTCGAGTACCGCAGCATGGTCTCCGACGTGCTCGGCGTGCCGGTGAACCCCACGCTCTTCACGAACTGGACGCCGGTCGCGCAGGTGTACGGCTTCGACACGATGTCCGAGACGCGCATCGACGCGCAGGCGCTGGAAGTGCAGCTGGCCACTTCGGAAAAGCTGGCGGCGGTGGCGATCGCGACGCCTGCGCTCACCGCGCACTGCCCGTCGATGGCCACTGCGCAGACGCCGGTGTGCACGCTCAAGGGCTCGTACTCGGCGCAGGGTGATTTTTCCGGCACGCAGGGTCAGAACTGCTGGTCGTACCTGGACTCGGCGGGCGTCCCGATGGTCTACGACGCTGCGAACGCGCGGTGGCGAAAAGAGCCGGACCAGACGGTGCTGCTCTGGGCAGGCGGCACGCACCCGGGCACGTCGCTGGATTCGGTGCGCCGCTGGAAAGCGCCGGTCGATGGCGCGGTGAAGCTGGTGGGCAGGTTCGCCGATGCAGACCCGGCCAACGGCGATGGCATTCAGGTCACGATTCGGAAGAACGCCACCGTCATCTTCACCGAGGACATCGCGAACGGGGCGGCGGCGGCCGAGTTCGACCTGACGGTGAAGCTGCTGCGCAATGATCAGCTCGACTTCGTGGTGAACCGAAAGGCGAACCCGACCAACGACACCACGGCGTTCTCGGCAGATTTGACCTTCACCCCGCTGTCGAAGAAGTCGGCGTGGACGTGGGCCAACTGCGTCGAGCCCCTCGCGGCCCGGCTCGCCAGCCGTTCTTTCCGCCGGCCGGTGCGGGCCGATGAGCTGGCCGACTACAAGGTGCTCTTCGAGTCTTCGTTGCAGTCGGCCAC